>CAIMZS010000565.1 GCA_903846015.1 uncultured Anaerolineae bacterium
GATAATCTACCTGATATTTGCGAATAGACTCTTGGTTGAATTCTTTTCCATGAAGTTTCAACATGATGTGGCTGATGCTATTCCAGGTTATCGATCTGCTAGAATCTTCGGATTTGAGTTCAGAGTCTCTTTGGAAAATAAAAACATCTGCAAGATCTTCCACTTGTTTTAAATTATCCCGAGTGCGAATGAATTCTTCTCCACCTTCTTCTTCATGCATTCCAAGAAACCATATCTCCGCATCCAGTCTGCCGTAGCCAATAAAATTAAGTTGGCGATCTAAAACATTGTTTGCCTGTGTTGTGTTCAAATTGTCTCCTTACCGGAACAATGCCCAGTAATATGGATTTGCAATTTCGAATCATGTTGTTGCGGATTCGAATAATCATGTCTCGGGGTTAATCGCAAATAAAGCTGGATTTCCATAGGATGATCGGCGAGATTGAATATTTTTGTCATTCCGATGGATGGGTGTATTTATCCGCTATTTTTCGGATTGTGTTGATACCACGCAGGGTGGATTGTCCGCCGATTGTTTTTTCAAGAATGGCGTTTGAAAATTTCGATTCGCTTTGTTTCCTGCGGCATAACCAGTATATCTCACGTTTGTGGATTTGGAAGTCATCAATATCGGTTTTTAATAACATCAATTTGCGTTCCGATTTTTCATCAACTATTTCGGATGTGAAAGCAACATTGAAAGCAGCTGCTGCCTCAATAAGAGGTTGCGGAAATGGGGAATAGCTGGCGATTTCCGCCAATTCAGCATCGCTCCGAATGAATGTTGCTACTTCGTATCCAAGGATTGACCGCAATTGTTCTTCAATTTCTTTTTCCATGCAGCGCTTGTCAATTTTTCGGCTTTCAAAAATGATGTTACCGCTGGCAATAAAAGATTCAACATGGGTAAAGCTCAAGGATTCAAAACTATGACGCAGAATATCCATGCTGATTGTGCGGCCGCCCACGTTGATGGCTCTAAGGAAGGCAATGTATCGTGACATTATTAATATCTTTCTCAGGTTTATCAGACGTTCGGTTCAGTCCACTGCTATAAGTTGCCGCAATTTATCTGGACGTCTGGACAATAAAAATAACCCAAAGGTACTGATCAAACCAAGTGCAAGTCCGCCCCACCAAATAGCTTGCGGGGCGATAAAATCGTGCAAGGTACCGCCAATTACAGGAGCAACCGACCGGGCAATACCCCATGTTAACCAGTAGACGCTCATGTATCGGCCGCGAAGGTCCTCTGGCGCGATATCAGCCACGAATTTGCTGCCAGTGGGTACCAGGATTAATTCACCCATGCTCATGATAACCATGCTTAACCAGAACCCCCAGAAACCTGTCATGATTGCCACGCTACCAACTCCGATAGCATAGGTAAACATTCCCAAAGCGATTACGGACTTTGCGTTAAAGCGGCTGGTCAATTTTGTTACCGGATATTGCACAAACACACACATTAGTGCATTGGTGACCGGCAGCCAGCTGTACAGATATTCAGGCAGCCCAAAATATTTATTCATATATACTGCCAGAAGAGTCCACATCATCAATGGGGCGATCATGCCAAATGTTGCCGCGGCGACAAAAGCAACGAAACCACCATCTTTTAACACACGCCCATAGCCCCCCAGCAATTCTCTTTTTTTGGTGTTAACTTCAATTTTGCGGTGGAGGGTTTCTCGTGCGAGTGTTAACAGTAGCAGGCTGTAAGAAAGCATCCCACCTGCCGCAAGGT
Source organism: uncultured Anaerolineae bacterium (assembly GCA_903846015.1). GTDB lineage: Bacteria > Chloroflexota > Anaerolineae > Anaerolineales > Villigracilaceae > UBA5195. The sequence continues at coordinate 1,748 of CAIMZS010000565.1, forward strand.
AAAATGCAATCGTATAGGATTTGGCTACGATCAACCCCCCGATGGCTGGGCCGATCGCTATTCCGGCATTGTTGATCATCCGCAGGATGGCATAGCCGGCAGTGCGTTTTTCGGTGGGGACCATATCGGCCATCATTGCGTCCGATCCAATTGCATAAAATGGCATTGCAGCGCCCATAATGGTCATTGGGATGGCAAACCCCAGGTATGTATTTGCGTGGCTCATAAGGAGATAAGCAAGCCCGTGCGCTGCCTGAGCTGATAGCATAATAGGTTTGCGTCCAAAACGATCTGCTATCGCACCACCGATAAAAGAAGCCGCCAGCCCGGTTGCAGAACTAATCGAAATTAGTGTTGCGGCAGATGAAATCGGTAGTGCCAATGTTTTGCTGATATAGATCAGTTGAAAGGGCCAAATTAAGCTGGATCCTGCTGAACTCAGCAACACACCGATAGCCACAAGCCAAAATTGAGGTGGGTACTCGTTATAAATATTACGTAATTTATTCATGGGATCTACAACTATGGTTGAATTATGCCTATATATTTAATAGACATTTTTGTGTCGCGTCTTTTATCCTATTGGTAATAGCCATTCTAACACAAGGGCGGGTCTTGGAAGACCCGCCCTTGTGTTAATGTTAATTTATCGCCTGTGTTCGTTACCGCCACCGCGGCCACCACGATCACCGCCACCTGGACGACCGCCTCTATCACCGCCGGGTCGGCCACCACGATCACCGCCACCTGGGCGGGGTCCGCTCTTACGGGAATCGCGTTCCTGGGCCTCTTGTAAGGTCCAGCCTTCCAATACAGCCTGACGTGAGAGTCGGATTTTACCTGCAGGATCGATACCAGTCACCATAACGGTAATTTCATCACCCATGTTAACAATATCTTCAACTTTATTAACGCGTTCACTGTCCAATTGCGAGATATGGACCAATCCATCAAGCCCAGGCACAATCTCGACAAATGCACCAAAATCAGCAATACGAACTACCTTGCCGGTATAAATACGGCCCAACTCGGCTGTTTCGCCAAGCGCTTCCACGCGTTGTCTGGCAATCTCGGCACCTACGCCATTGGTGGAAGCGATATAAACTGTGCCATCTTCTTGAACATCGATCTTGACTTTTGTTTCTTCCTGCAATGCACGAATGTTTTTGCCTCCGGGCCCGATCAATGCCCCGATCTTATCGACCGGAATTTTGACGGTAATGATGCGAGGAGCATGAGGCTTGAGGGATGTTCGTGGTTCAGCAATGGTTTCGAGCATCTTGCCGAGGATGAACAGGCGTGCTTCCTGGGCCTGAGCAAGAGCTTCCTTCATCATATTTGTGCTAAGTCCGCTGATTTTGATGTCCATTTGCAGGGCAGTAATTCCATCCTTGGTGCCGGCTACTTTAAAATCCATATCACCAAGATGATCTTCAGTGCCCTGAATATCGGTGAGAATCTTGTAGCGGCCAGTAGCATCGGTGACCAGTCCCATCGCTACTCCAGCTACTGGAGCCTTAATCGGTACGCCGGCATCCATCAGAGCAAGCGTGGAGCCGCATACGGATGCCATTGAAGACGAGCCGTTGGATGCGAGTACCTCGGAGACCAAACGCAAAGTATACGGAAATGATTCCTCGGTTGGAATGACTGGTTCGAGCGCTCGTTCAGCCAGCGCGCCGTGGCCGATTTCGCGGCGGGATTGACCACGTAAAGGTTTGACCTCCCCGGTAGAGTAGGGAGGAAAATTATAGTGGTGCATGTAGCGCTTGGTATTAATTGGGCTGAGATTGTCCAATTCCTGGGCCTCGCCCAGGGTTCCAAGGGTTGCCAGTGTCAAAACCTGGGTCTCGCCGCGGGTGAATAGGCCAGAGCCGTGAGCTCGCGGTGATATTTCTACTTCGCACCAGATTGGTCGGATTTCGGTGGGGGTGCGACCATCGGGGCGCTTTCCCATGCTCAGGATGCGTTCGCGCACTACTGTACCTTCAGCTTCCGCAAAAGCCGACTTGATATCCTTGACCGAAGCAGTGCTGGTTGAGGACTGCTCATTTGCAGGTGCAGTCATTTCTCCCAGTACTTCGGAAAGGAGAGCATCCATGCCGCCATAGAATTCTGCTTTGGATAGAGGTTTATCAAGGAGTTCATTCATCGGGCCGTTAACGCGCTCGAAAACTTTTTTGTTGGTTTCGTCAGCGGCATTGGCAAAGCTCGCTTCACGTTTGGGTTTGCCAATTTCTGCTTGCATTTGAAGCTGTAAATCAATCAGCGGTTGGATGGATCTGTGCCCCAATTCAAGCGCAGCCACCATCGCATCTTCGGGGATTTCATCTGCCCCACATTCAACCATGAGAATTGCATCGCGGGTGCCGGCAAGACGCAGATCCAGGTCCGATTTTTCAATTTCGGCAAAGGTTGGGTTGACGACAAACTCGCCATTGACCCGGCCAATACGAACTGCTCCAACCGGGCCATTCCAGGGGATATCGGAGATCATGATGGCAGCTGAAGCCGCGTTGATCGCTAGAATATCCAGTGGATTGATGCCATCAGCTGAGATCGAGAACATCATTACTTGTACTTCGTTACGCATTCCGTGAGCAAACAGAGGGCGAAGCGGCCGGTCTGTAAGTCGGGCCGTTAGCACTGCATCAGTTGACGGGCGTCCTTCTCGACGGAAAAATGAGCCGGGGATTTTACCACCAGCATAGAGTCTTTCTTCATATTCAACGGACAGTGGGAAAAAATCGATCCCATCACGAACGCCGCCCATTGTGGCGGCAGCAAAAACGATTGACTCTTCAGTGGCGATGGTGACAGCACCACCGGCCTGGTGAGCGAGTTTTCCAGTTTCAAACGTTACAATGCGCGTACCAACCTGAGTTGAGTAGCGCATAACTTCTGGTTTCATAAATTGTCTCCTGCAGCATGAGATTCTTTCTCGGACTGCGATAAATTTCCCACCCGATCAGGGACTGAAAGATAACGGCAACGAATTGTTGTTGTAACCATCTTTCAATTCCTGATGGCAGGTACGGATTTAATTAGGGGCGACCCAGTGTTGGGGTCGCCCCTACGGTTCTTATTTGGTTTACTTGTGGCGCAGACTTAAGCGCTCTGTAATCGCCAGATAGCGGGCGTAGTTGGTCTTGCGCAGGTAAGCCAGAGTACGGCGGCGCTGTCCAACCAATTTCAATAAACCACGGCGACACGATTCATCGTGTTTATTTGCGCGCAGATGTTCGGTGAGCTGCTTGATGCGCTCGGTCATAATAGCGATCTGCACATCAGGTGAACCGGTGTCAGTGTCGTGACGGTGAAAATCGGTGATCACCTGGGTTTTCTTTTCTTTCATTAATGGCATGACGTTGCTTCTCCTTTCGTTCTGGATGGTGCGGTCTCCATATGCGTAGCCTAAACCACGCGATAGGACCAGTCACAGGCTAAATATTATAACAGATATTTCATCCTTTGGTTGTTTTTTGACGCACGAGCTCCAGTGCGATTGGGCGTAAAGTGGCTGGAAGTTGAGGCAGGATACGCCGAATGGTTACTGACAATGTGGGAGAACTTGCACTGATGATCACCTGTCGAAGAAAATAAGTTGTTTCGACTGGTGATGCAGCATAAAGAGCATTGATCAGGTCGGCCAGATCATCTTGCATAATCGATGGTATGCTTTTTATGACTGGACTTAATAAATTAAATACAGGTGGGAGGTTGTCATAATTTGGATCTTGCAGCAATGGAATGATTGCATGAATAGCGTTTCCCCACATTTTAGGTATAGCAGGATCGAACCAACCGCGCAATAATTGAAGGAATATTGATGGGGATTCTCGTCGGATACGGACAAGGCTTGTACTTAACAAGGCCAGGCGAAGTTGATCATCACGGGTGCGGCTGACCCAAGCGGTTATCCGCTCCAATAGTAAAACTGTTTCCGGGTGAATTCGTCCGAGCAGAGTGGCAGCCAGTAAACGACTTTCAAGGAAACCATCCTTCCAGAGTGAATCAGTCAGTGCCATTGCTTGTTCTGGAAAAGTAGCGGCCAGGGGCCCTAGCTCCATTTCAATTTGCCTCATCACTGATTGTGGCACGCGGTAGGCAGGTAAAACGGAAACTGGCGATGCCACACGCCCCATTCGCAAAGTACGGTCAGCGTAGGCATCGAGAATCTCGTGCAAATGCTTTAAAAAGGCTGAAGGCTGGTCAAATTTCTCAACCAGCACAGCAGCCTGAAGTTTAAGACGAGCGATATCTACAGCGGGCACTTAAGAATCCCTAAGTTCTTATTCAGAATTCCTTTTCGAGCTTGACCGATTTTCATTCCGCTAAATGCAATCTGCGGCCAATTGGATCCGATCAATAAGATTTTCCGAAAATAACTTTCCGGGTTGCGGGTTGTCCACAAACAATGCAAGTGCCGCTGCCTTCGGGCTGATCAATTGGTATGCAGCGTGTGGATGCTTTCGTGGAATTTTTCACAGTGGTTTCGCATTCTTTGCTTTCGCACCACCAGGAATATGCCCAACCGTTTTGTACGACACTGGCGAGGCCATCCATATCTTTTGGATCATGGATGTGAGCATCGCGGAAGGCGGTCGCCTTTTCGAGCAGTGCTGCTTGAATGTCAATCAGCATTGCGGCAACGCTGGAGGCAAGGTTTTCTTGAGAGACGAAAGATTTGCCTTCTTTGCCGGGGCGATCGCGGCGAGCAAGCGCAACTGAATTCTTATCAACATCTTTTGGACCAATTTCCATGCGAAGGGGGACACCGCGCATTTCCCAGTCGTTGTACTTGAATCCTGGGGTGACTTCGTCGCGATCATCCAGTTTAAGTCTGATGCCGGCAGATTTAAGTTCTCCAAAAATTCGATTGGTGACTTCCATTACCCGACTTTTTTCATTGTCGTTACGATATATGGGCACAATCACAACCTGGATGGGCGCCAGGCGGGGAGGTAGAATCAACCCTTTATCATCGCCGTGTGTCATGATGATCGCACCCACCATGCGCGTTGAAAGCCCCCAAGACGTGGTCCAAGCATGTTGAAGTTCGTTATTTTTGTCGGTATATTGGATGTCAAATGCTTTGGCAAAATTTTGCCCCAGGAAATGAGATGTACCGGATTGCAATGCCTTTGTGTCACCCATCATGGCTTCAATGGTGGTAGACATTACTGCCCCAGCGAATTTTTCGGTATCGGATTTGATGCCCTTGATAACAGGCAATGCTGCCTCGTTGATGGCAAAATCGGCATAAACATCCAACATTCGCAAGGTTTCTTCACGAGCCTCCTGCTCGGTTGCGTGGGCGGTGTGACCTTCCTGCCAATAGAATTCGGCTGTTCGCAGGAAAAGTTTTGTACGAAGTTCCCAGCGCACCACGCTGCCCCATTGATTGATCAGGACGGGCAGATCGCGCCAGGATTTGATCCATTTACTATACATATAGCCAATGATTGTCTCAGACGTTGGGCGTACAACCAGGGGCTCTTCCAGCACTTCCCCGCCGCCGATGGTTACAATGGCCAGCTCGGGCGCAAAACCTTCTACATGTTCTTTTTCTCTTTCCAGGAAGGATTTAGGGATCAGCAAGGGAAAAGCGGCATTTACATGCCCAGTTTCTTTGAAGCGTCGGTCAAGCGCTGCCTGAATATTTTCCCATAAGGTCCAACCATAGGGTCGAACAACCATGCAGCCACGCACAGGCGAATAGTCTGCCAGTTCTGCTTTTAAGACAAGTTCGTTATACCAGTCTGAGAAATTTTCTGAACGGGGTGTTAGTTGGTCTTCTGTCATTTTATTACCTCACGATGAACTTGAGCATTTAAGAATAGTGGTTAATTAGTTGTACTGCGGATGTAATATCGGGGGAAAACTGGAGCAAGGCGCGTTGATTTTCAAGGAAATTGTCGCTCATTTTTTCATAAGCCTGGTCAAGTATGGATTGCCAGCCAATCCCAACCAGGATCAACGGCCTCCGGTGAATGGCATCCACAATCATTAAATTCCACATTAGGGCAATTTCAGTAAGAGTGCCAGGTCCACCAGGTAACGCTATTGCGGCATCACAACCATCGATCAGGGCATGCAGGCGTTGGTGTAGGGTTTCGAATTTGCGTTCTTCTTTGACCCAAGCATTCGCGGTTACCCCTCGCCAGCGCTCAATTTCCAGGGTTGTTACGCCAATTACGTGCCCACCAGCCTCGCTTGCGCCTCTCGAAACAGCCTGCATTGTGCCCTTATATCCTCCAGTGAGAACGCAGTGGCCTGCTTCGGCGAGCATTTGACCGATTTTGTAAGCATCGTTATAAGCCGGTGAGCCTTCTAGGGGTTGTGAACTGCCAAAAACAGTAACATTCATTCTTTGTCCCATTCACGGGTGGAATTTATTTGGAGTTTTTTTAGAATTGCCTGTTCCAGATCGATGCCCGCGACCGACGACAGCTGCAGCAAGTAAAGGGCCACGTCTGCCAATTCGCTGGCTAACTCATCCTTTTCTTTTATCTCATCATGCCATTGGAAATGTTCCAGAATTTCAGCAGCTTCCAGCGAAAGCGAAATCGCCAGATTCCGTGGTGTTTGTGGACGCCTGGTATCGGGTTTGTACCAACCTTTGGCGGTCACGAATTTATTCATTTCGTTGGTGAGCTCGCGAATATTCATATTTACTCAATTGGAGATTAATCGCCCAATCTCAAAAATAAAAAACGGCTCGCCGGGTCTGGGAGCCGCCAAATTGAATGACGAATAATATTTATCCAGACCAAGACGGTTTGTTTTTTGGAGCCGGAGACGGGTTCTTTAACATACGAGTATTATACAACAATTTTGGGTGTAAAATCACTTAATTTTTACCAGGGATTTCGTAGCAGTACGAAGGCGCCTGTACGCCCATCAGAAGGCTTCTACGGGGTTTGGCAAATTCGTCAACCCCAGCCCGTAATGGTTAAGCACAACAAACGACAATAAGTGCCATTTTAAGCCGCTTCGTATAATCTATTGTTACGAAAGCCCTACCAGGAGGCATTTCATGAACGAAATCGCTGCTGCAGCTCAGTTTGAACAACTTGGTTTATTTGCATTTAAGCCATTGTTTGCGAATTTTGGGCAACTTGAGCTGACAGTTATTGGTGGAACATGGCGGGCATCTTTTACAGGTCCGGGCTGGCTTAGGGTGATTGCGCCTCGTGGTCTTTTTCTTTTGCGCTTTGGTGGTTGGTGGGGGAAAGAGTTGCAAGCCAATGGTTCAGGTGTCAACCTGTTCCAGCGTGGAGGAAAGCATTTCGCTGCTTTTCCCATCACCGTCAAGACGGGGACATCTCGACTGGATGGCAAGCCTTGCCTGATCGTTCGTTATAGCAAAGATGCTGGCTTTCCTTGGGCCCATGTTATCGACGAACTGCGCCGACTTGATGATGATACCCTTTTTGGCATGACCATCTTTGATTTGCCCGGTATGCGCGGTTTTCCACTCCCTTTTTTGCTTCAACGTTTTCCAAATGCTTTGGAATAATCACGAAGGTGTATTCTTGCCTTTTGGATTTTGTAGCAATTTTGTTCTTCAATCGGTGATTGTTTTCAGGAGTTTCTGATGGAATATTTTGACGCGGTTGTGGTTGGATCTGGTTTCGGTGGTTCGGTGGCTGCACTAAGGTTGAGCGAAAAAGGTTACAAGGTGGCTGTTCTGGAACAAGGGCGGCGGGTCTCCAATCAGGACAAAAAAAAAGCAGATGATGCCATAACTAGCCTGTTTTGGATGCCTGAATTTGGCCTGAAAAACGGTTTTTTTTACCAGCGATTTTTTAGACATGTCAATGTTGTCGGCGGCGTGGGGGTGGGGGGCGGTAGCCTGGTGTATGCGGCTGTTTTACTCGAGCCTAAAATGGATTTTTTTACCGATCCGGCCTGGAATAACCTGGGAGTTGACTGGAGCGCGGAACTCACTCCCTTCTATGAGACAGCAGCGCGAATGCTTGGGCGTACCCCAGCGCCCAGGTTTGGCCAGATGGATAGTTGGCTGCAACAGACTGCAGATGTGCTGAATGTGTCGGATACATTTGGCCCAGCTCCACTCGGTATTTATTTTAACGACAACGGCACCTGTGAGCCTGACCCATTTTTTGCTGGTGAAGGACCAGACCGCCAGGGTTGTATTCATTGTGGTGGCTGTCTGACAGGTTGCCCAAATATCGCCAAGAATTCACTCGATCTCAATTATCTTTACCTGGCAGAAAAAAAGGGTGCGGTCATCTTTTCAGATCGTAAGGCGGTGCTATTACGACATCAAGCCAATGGTTATATTATCGAAACTGTAGATCCACGAACAGGGAAATATTATCCTGCAATTGAAGCCGGGAAGGTAATTTTGGCTGCGGGAGTGCTTGGAACGCTAGAACTGTTGTTTCGATGCAGGCAGGCTGGCACACTTTTACTTTCAACAACGCTGGGTATGCATGTTCGTACCAACAGTGAGGTGATCGCTAGCATTCTGGCGCCGGAAGGTACTGATGATCTTTCACAGGGTGTAGCAATTTCTTCGCATTTTTACCCCGATTCCCACACTCATATCACTCAAAACCGGTTTCCTCCTGGCTATTGGTTTATGAAGTTTTATAGTGGTCCCCTTGTGGATGGTTCGAAACCCTTGACTCGCGCATTGCGTACGGTGTGGGAATATATTAGCCATCCGCGGCGTTCTGCCCGGTCTATTTGGGCTCGTGGCTGGACCAAGCGTGTGAGCGTTATTTCAGTTATGCAACGCTGTGATAATGAACTTGTTCTCACCTGGGGACGTAGTTTGTTTACCGGGTTCACAAATGGTTTGCAGTCCAAATTGGTTTCTGGAGATCCTGTGCCTACCTATATCCCGATCGCTAACCGTGTGGTGCGTGCCTTTGCCAAGATTGCTGGAGGAACACCGGGAAATACCCTGTTGGATAGTTTGCTGAACATGTCCGTGACAGCGCATATTTTAGGCGGTTGCCCGATGGGGGTTGATGCAGGCACTGGGGTAATTGGAACGGATCACCAGGTTCATGGGTTTGCAGGTCTCTATGTTGTAGATGGTTCGGCTATTCCAGCCAATATTGGGGTAAATCCAAGCCTTACGATTACCGCCATGGCAGAACGCTCAATGGAGCTGATTCCGCGTAAACTATAATCATATCCCGTACTCGGGACTGGGAATCTTCTGGCAGGTCTGAACTGCCTCGATTCGTTATGAAAAAACCCTGTCTGGGCAATCGCCATCACCATACTTTGCTATAATGTAACCATGCAGCTTATTCTGACACACGAACAGGCCGATTTTGATGCTCTAGCAGCATTGTACGCCGCATCACTGCTTGAAGGTGCGCTTCCAGTTTTGCCTCGGAGTATTAACCGGAATGCACGGGCTTTCTTGACCATTTACGGAGCAGATTTTCCTTTTATTGACCCACGTGATCTTCCGCAAGGCGTTATCGAATCTGTTACATTGGTGGATACTCAGTCATTGATAACACTCAAGGGGATGAGCAAAAATACAAAAATCACTGTTTACGATCACCATCCACGCCGCAGCCTACCAAAAAGCTCGCCTGCAAAAGGAGTCGCGTTGGGATGGAATGTAATTAATTTTGAACTGGGCGCCACTACAACCTATTTTGTAGAAATTCTGCGTGAACGCGGCGATGTGATTACTCCCATCCAGGCTACTTTGCTATTACTGGGTATTTATGAAGATACTGGTGCTTTGACATATTCGCGTACTACATCTCGAGATGCACATGCCGTTGGGTGGCTTTTAGAACAAGGTGCTGTTTTAGGCATCGTTTCCGATTTGATCAACCCCCCATTAAGCAGAGAACAGCGTGAAATATATGACCAGTTAGTAGCAGCGATTGAGACGTTTGATATTAACGGTCATCGGATTATACTTGCTTGTGGCGAAGCCGCCAATTCAACTGAGGAGGTCGCTCTCCTGGCTCATAAACTACGGGATTTATTTGAAACTGATGCTCTTTTTGTACTCGTACAAACTGCGGATGGCATTCGGCTTGTGGCGCGTTCATCAACTGATCAGATCGACGTTTCGGCTATTAGTACTCATTTTGGTGGTGGAGGTCATAACAGGGCTGCAGCAGCGCTTATCAAAAAGTTGGAGATAACTCAGACTGGTGAGCAAAATACCGGCAACCTTCTATCTCCAACCTTTCTTTCTTCGGTACGTGCCGAACTTGTCGCTTTACTTCCGCGCCACGTGCGCCCAATGGTGACGGTGGCACAACTGATGTCAAAGCGTCCCCGGGTTTTGGACCCCGATACATCATTGCGCGATGCAGCCAAATTGATGGCGCATTACGGTTATGAGGGCTTTCCCGTTGTGTCCGCTGGCAAGGTTATTGGGTTGCTTACACGCCGGGCAGTAGATAGGGCAATTAATCACAAGCTTAATCTCACCGCATCCAGCCTTATGGAGGCTGGTGCCGTTCAGGTTCATACTACTGATTCGCTTCAGCGCTTGCAAACGGTAATGATGGATAGTGGTTGGGGCCAGGTTCCGGTGGTGGATGCAGAAACACAAAAGGTGGTGGGGATTGTTACGCGTACAGATGTGCTTAAAATGCTCTCACGTCATCTTCCGCTTTCCGCACAATACCAATTTTTGACGGAAAAATTATCGAAGGTACTACCGCCTGACCACCTGGCATTAATTCGTGTTGTGGCCGAAGAAGCTGCCAGTCAACATTTGCAAGTATATGTCGTGGGTGGTTTTGTTCGCGATTTGCTCGTGGATCACCCAAGTTTCGATTTTGATATAGTTGTTGAGGGAGATGCCATCTCGCTGGGAAACAGGCTGGTTTTAAAATTTGGTGGGAAATTAACCATTCATACACGGTTTGGTACGGCCAAGTGGTTTTTGGAAGCCAGCCAATTGGCAAGCGCTTCGTTGCCACTATGTCTTGATCTCATCTCTGCTCGACGGGAATTTTACGAACATCCAACTGCGCTGCCCACTGTGGAGCATGGAAGCATAAAACTTGATTTGCACCGCCGTGACTTTACGATTAATACGCTGGCATTACGTCTTGATGGACGTCATTTTGGCGAGTTACATGATTATTATGGTGGTCTGCCTGATATTAAACGGCGGCTTATTCGTGTCTTGCATTCTCTTTCTTTTGTTGACGACCCCACGCGTATGTTACGGGCGGTGCGTTATGAACAGCGTTTTGGTTTTGAGATTGAAGAGCGGACATTGCAATTAATGGATGAGGCACGTCCACTCATGACTCGTCTTTCTGAACAACGGGTACGTCATGAACTTGATCTTATCCTCAATGAGAAAAATGTAGTCCCGATGTTGGCACGTTTGAGCGAGTTAAGTCTACTGAAGGCAATATCGGAAGATTTACCGTGGAATGACGAACTCTGCAGAAGGCTGAATGCAGTTTTTGAACATGAAGTTCCATCTAGTTGGGGACTCGATGTTCATATTCATGGGCATCAGTCCAATGAGTTATTACTTTATTGCCTGTGGCTTATGGATTTGTCACCGAATTCAATTGGTAATTTAAAAGCTCGTTTGGGCTGGCCTATCGAAGTATTCAAGACGATTATGGCAGCGGCCGCCCTACGAGCTGATATGGTTACTTTAATCGGTACCAAACCTTCAGCTTGGGTGGATAGGCTTGAAGCAGTTCCTTTATGGTCTATTTATGCTGTTTACCTTGTCAGTGGAGAGACGAACCTGGAAGCTTATGCTACTCGCTGGCGAGTCATTCGTCCGCGCGCAACAGGCGAAACTCTGAAAACCCGCGGTCTGGAACCAGGTCCAGCTTTCCAATCAATTTTACACATCTTGCGCAGCGGCTGGCTGGATGGAAAACTAACATCGGACGCAGATGAATCTGCATTGATTGATGAATTGCTTAAGTAATTTCTATTTTCAATTACAATAAATATATGACTGATAATTTAGTTTCTCTCCCGTATCGCTTGCGACCCGATTTTTTGTCACCTGTTGAAATGGCTTTTTACCATGTTTTGGCAGAAATTCTGAAGGATAAATATTATGTTTTTCCCAAGGTCGCGTTAACGGATCTTTTCTTTGTAGCCCGTCCAAACGAGAATGTCCAGCATTCGAGTAAATTGTTGCGCAAAAACGTAGATTTTCTTGTATTGAGAAGAGATACCTTGAAACCGGTTTTAGCGATTGAATTGGATTACCCAAAACAAACCGACCATCGCCCGGTGGATAGTTTTTTTGATGGTGCATTTGCGGCGGCGGGATTACCTTTGTCTCATGTTACAGTTCAGCAAACCTATAATCTTGAAGAATTGAGATCCATGATCAATCTTATAGTCTTGAAGGGTCCCAACCCTACAACTCCATTTTTTACTCACAAAGATTATTCACCCATTTGCCCACGTTGTGGAATTACAATGGTTTTGCGATTTGATAAGGATGGCCCGCATAGAGGACAAAAATATTACGGCTGCTTAAATTTTCCAGTTTGCATCGAAACAGTGGCGGTAAAGATATGAATTTAAAACCTTATATGGATTTTGCTTCTGATTTGGCTTATCGGGCAGGACGGATTACGCTCGGATATTTTAATGTAGGTGTGCGACCTGACTACAAGGCCGATGATACCCCTGTTACAGCTGCAGATCGTGCCGCAGAAGTATTTATCCGTGATGAACTGGAAAAGGCTTATCCTTCTCATACAATTCTTGGCGAGGAGTTTGGGGAGAGCGTTGGACAGGCTAATAATTTTCGTTGGATCATTGACCCGATTGATGGAACCAAGTCCTTTATGAGGGGTATACCTTTGTATGGAGTATTAATTGGTCTTGAGATTGAAGGAGTGGTGCGAGTGGGTGCGGCTTATTTCCCAGGAACCGATGAAATGCTTTGCGCAGCCGATGGCGAAGGAGCCTGGTGGAATGGCCGGCGCGCGCATGTTTCAACAGAATCGTCGACTGAACGCGCCTGGGTATGCTTTACCAATGTTCGCAATATGGAAAGGCATGGGCGTGGCCAGGCATGGGAACGAATTAATAAGGCTGTATATGCCATGCGTGGTTGGGGCGATGCTTATGGTTATCTAGCCGTTGCAACGGGACGGGCTGAGGCTATGCTAGACCCGGTGATGGCGATATGGGACTGTGGGCCTTTTCCGGTTATTCTGAAGGAAGCTGGTGGTTATTTTGGCAGTTGGGATGGACGCGATGGTCATTTACATGGTGAAGCCTTGGCTTGTAATTCCGCATTGTTGCCAGAAATGTTGGACTTGATAAAGGGCGAATAAATATGACAAACAAATCCCCGATCCTGTCGGGGATTTGTTTGCTGTAGTTGATTACGATTGGCTAGTTCAGACGAAAAATAGATAGATTAACGTCGCCTTGCTTGGGCTGCCAGTTGGGCAGGGCTGTTTTATCCCAGGGGCAATGAAGATCATTGGGTGGGTGAGTGGTTTCCTATTTATAATGTCTGTTCAATTCGGATGCATAATTCAGCCCTATTATTTTTTTGTTGGCCTTTAACCAATCACCCAAATGGGTTTTGGCGCGTGGTTGCTCGGTTGAGACAAGCAAGCCAGCCATTAAACCATCAACTTCATCCTGGGTAAGGACTACATCGCTTACAAACGCGCTGATGGCTTTGGATGCAGCGAGCGCCAAACTGGCTGGCACCGCTATCAGGGGTCTTGAACAATTAATGGAAATTCCAATCATTTGGGTCATAGCTTTAAAGGAGAAAATGTCAGGACCAACGGCATCCCAAATCAGGTTATTTTTTGAAGAGCCAGCTTCAACAGCAAGTTCAGCCAAGTCATCAACGAATACAGGTTGAAGAAGGTATTTTCCGTCGCCAGGCATGGCAAATAGGGGGAAGCGGCGAAGCAGATAAGCGATATTGTTGATGAGTATGTCCTCGTTTCCAAACAATACTGTGGGACGTAGAATGGCATAAGATAATCCCGATTCTCGTACTGCTTGTTCATTAAGAGCCTTGCCGTGGAAATACGGTAGTTTGGATTCTAATGACGGGTTAGTGATACTGATGTGAACAATGCGCTGTACGCCCGCCTCCGCGGCAGCTTTGACTAATTTGCGTGTATTTTCCACGGCGAGTGATTGGGTATTTGTACCGTGATCGAAGCGAACCCAATATGTGTTGTAGAGAGTTTCTACCCCTTGAAGTGATTGGACCATACTCGAAATCTCAAAATCGAGTGGATAAGACTTTACTCTCCCACCAAACGGGTCTGGGCGGTTGGGGTGACCGGTAAGGGTTATGACTTCATCGCCACGAGCGATCAAGCGGTGGGTGATATATTTGCCTGAATAAGAAAAGGATCCTGTAACTGCAGTTTTCATTCTTAACTCCTTTATTTTACAGATGGGTGTGGGGCTATGAGCGCAAAAAAGGAAACGCCTGAACCAATAACCAACAGAGCGAAAATTAATCCCAACAAATTGTTGCGAATTTGTTGGGTCACACTGAAAAAAAGCACCAAAGATTCTTTTTGTTGTGGGTGATAGCCCATACTAAAAACCAATGGTAGCGCCAGCAAAAAAATGTTTGCGAAAACTACCCAAAACTGGGCCCGTTCAGGTGTTCCGCATAGATCTGTCAATATACGGCTTAAGTGGGGGCGAAAATAGATTACAACTGCCAGGCTGATAAAGCCGGTGATGCTGATTTGAAGCAGGTAAATTCCGATCATATTCATTTTTTCTCCTTTGCCAAAGAAAATGGCAACATTTAAGACACCGGTAACAGAATCCCCGGTTTGATGGAGTGACAAAAGTGAAATGTTACTTTAAAATTTTCAGAACTGCCTGGATAGTATTCAACCCTAGGTGGTCGAGCCGCGCTATCGCACTGAAAAGCGTATCAAGCGTGATAAAAAAAGAATTTAAGGTTCTTACTCGATCAATCAAAAACGCATGTTCTGGGTTGCTTTTTGAGTTGGATGCCTCCAACATCTGAAGGGTGTACTTGACCGAACCTATTGCCCGGTCAAACTCACTGTTTTGCCGTTCCTTAAGAATTGAGCGAATTGCGGTATAGAAATCTGTCTCAGCCCGATAGTAATCTTTGCGGTCCCCAAACCGAGTGACTGGGTGGATGAGACCCATACGCGAGAGAGCGCGCACATTCGTACTGATGGATCCTTTGGTAAGACCAGCTTGCTCAACAATTTCATCAAGCGAGAGTGGATTGGCGGACAAGTAGAGCACGGCGAAAATTGCACCCATACCCTTAGGAAAACCCCAGAATTGGCTGATAGTGCTTAATCCCTCAATAAAATTTTGTTTGATTTGGGTAAGATCTTCTGTCATAGTTCCTCGTTTAGAACGTTTAGTAATTACTAAATAAAGTATATACCAGGATATCCTAAATGTCAAGAAATAAATAAACCCAATTGACTGGCGATTTGTGAATTAAACAACTTATTATGCAAGACAGCAGACGGAGAATGGGGGTGAAAATGTGTGCCTTGCAATGCATCAAAATGCTAAGTTTTTATCAATCTTTGCGTTTCTGTGATCAAACAAGCAACCTTGTTTATCTTTCATCAAGTAAAATCAGGTGCCTATGAAAGGATCGTTATGAGATTGATTGATATTGATGCAGGTATATGGGTAAGGGTGACTGGTTTTGAAGGTGGTGTTAAATTTCAGGAACGCTTGCTCCAACATGGCTTATACCCGGGAGATCGAGCGCGAATATTGCGCGTGGCGCCATTGAAAGGTCCCTTGCTGGTGGAGGTAAACGGCAGAGAGATTGCATTGGGGCGGGTTGTGGCGCAAGAAATTTTGGTGGAGGTAATGGAATGAGGTTTGCGCTGATTGGGCGTCCAAATTGTGGCAAAAGTACACTTTTCAATCAAGTCGCTGGCTATAAAGCTGAAACTGGCAACTTCCACGGCACCACGGTTACGTTTACTGAAAGTAAAGTGAGGGTAGCGGGCGAAGTGGTTGAATTGGTAGATCTACCTGGTACGTATACATTGGCTGGATCGAATCCGGCTGAAGCAGTAGCGAAAGAATATTTGGAATCCAATGACGTGGATGTAATTATCAACGTTGCCGATGCATCTCATCTTGCGCAGTCGCTCGAGTTAACGCTTGAACTCCTGGTTGTAAAAAGACCTGTCATTCTGGCGTTGAATATGATGGATGAGGCCTTGCGAATGGGATTAAGGATTGATGGGCCAGGGCTGGAAAAAAAGTTGGGAATAAGGGTGGTACCGCTGGTAGCCAGTAAAGGGCGAGGTGTAAAAGGTTTGTTCCTGGCTGGTAAGGAGGTCGCTCGAAGCAAACCAGAATATTCCCTGCGTTTCTCGTCTTTCGAGGAAGACCCCTTGGCGAGACATCGTCTTGGGCAGGAATTGGCAACAGGTTTTACCAGGCAGGGCGAGCGAAATCTAAGTTGGCACGACAGATTGGATGACATCTTGCTGCACCCAGTCTGGGGGTATGTAGCCCTCATATCAGTGTTGCTGGTATTTTTTCAGATGGTTTATGGAATTGGTCAAATGGTCGAGCCATCTTTGTTGGCAATTTTCAACAGATTGATCTTTTTGGCTACCGGACATCTCGGTCAACAAAGTTTTATTGGGGTTTTAGCTAGCGGGGTTCTCCAAGGAGTCACAGCAGGAGTCGCTATTGTATTACCTTATCTTTTGCCATTTTTACTTGGGCTTGGCTTGCTTGAGGACGTCGGTTATTTGCCACGCGTCGCCTTCTTAATGGATTCGCTTATGCATCGAATCGGTTTGCATGGTAAAGCCATTGTTCCGTTTATTCTCGGTTATGGCTGCAATGTCCTGCCGTAATGTCTACTAGAACATTGGAGGAACCACGCGACCGTTTTATGGCGGCGGCATTGGCAACGCTCGTTCCGTGCGCGGCACGCCTGGCAGTGGTTTTTGGATTGGTTGCGTTTTACCTTGGACCAATCCCAGCTCTTGGATTGTATATTTATAATCTTTTTGTGATCGCAGTTACTGGCCGTATCCTGACACACCTGATGCCAGAAGACTCGCCAGGGTTGATCCTTGAAATGCCCCCTTATCGAACGCCTACAATAAGGGCAGTGTTTAATAAGGCCTGGTTTCGTATCCGCGAATTCGTGGTAGAGGCTTGGCCGACCTTAATCGCTGGCAGCGGTATTCTGGCAGTATTGAGCTATTATAACCTTGCCATTTATTTCAATTTATTGGTTCGTCCGTTTACCTGGCTTCTTGATTTGCCAGAAGTTGTGGGTGTTCCGCTAATATTTGGAATTTTGCGCAAGGAACTTTCTCTGGTGATGTTAGGGCAGGCGCTTGGAACGATGAACTTTGCTACGGCAATGACGCCAACCCAGCTTTTCACCTTTACAGTCTTTGTGATGTTTTATGTGCCCTGTGTGGCTACGTTGATTATGCTGCGCCGAGAATTGGGCACAAAAGGGATGGCGTGGATTACACTACTGACCGTGTTGGTAGCATTGGTCGCTGCTCTGATTGCTCGCGGTGTGGGGTTTATTTTTTTGTAAATGGGTTATTTCAAGGAATGTTTAAGCTTATCTACCACGGTTTGTAGAACCTTGATGCGCGAATAATATTTATCATTAGCTTCGACCAATGTCCATGGAGCATTCGGTGTACTGGTTTTTAATAACATTTCCTCGGCTGCCACCAGGTAATCCTCCCATTTGCCACGATTGCGCCAGTCCTCTTCGGTAATCTTCCAAGATTTATAATTAGTGCGTTTCCGTTCCCGAAACCGGCGCAGTTGTTCATCTTTGCTGATGTGCATCCAGAATTTGAAAATAATTGCTCCGAAATCTGTTAGCTGACGTTCAAATTGATTAATCTCGCTGTAAGCACGTTTCCAATCTGCCTCGCTACAATATCCTTCCAGTCTTTCAACCAGTACGCGACCATACCAGGAACGATCGAAGATGGCAATCTGACCTTGTTCCGGTAATCGCCGCCAGAATCGGTACATATAATGTCTTTCGCGATCATCCCCGCTTGGGGCGGCTATCGGCCAGACAACGTATCCGCGAGGGTCGATTTTTTCTGTCAACCTTTTGATCGACCCACCTTTTCCTGAAGCATCCCAGCCTTCGAAAACAATCACAACCGGTCTTTTTTGTGTATAGACCTGAAACCCAATCTGGTGAAGATCAGCCTGCAACTCTTTAATTTGCTGGTCATATTGCTCGCGCGGCGTTTTTAGAGAAAGATCAAGTCGGTTAAGCATTGACGGCTCCATGCATTTCTTCGGACTTGGGTCTGCGTTTGGCTTTTGGTCCCAGACTGGTAGGTAAGCCTAACCGAGTTTCAAGGGCTGAGATAATGGTTTCTAGCACTTTCACCCGGGCATAATACCGGTCTGTAGTCTGTACAATGGTCCAAGGTGCATGTGGAGAATCAGTACGAGACAGCATGTCTTCAACTGCTTCGCTAAATTTCTCATATTTATTTTGTTGTGCAAGGTCTTCTTCACTTACTTGCCAGGCGGTCAACTCATTTTTGAGAAGTTTTTTTATGCGTTTTTCTTGTTCACTTTTGCTAATATGCAGCCAGAATTTTAGAATAACTGCACCATCCGCAGCCAACTGTTCTTCGAATTCAGTAATATCTTGATAAGCGGATTCCCAGGCTTTTTTATCGACCGTTTTATTGATCCGGTCGATTAGCACGCGCCGGTACCAGGATGTGTCGTACGCAACAATTTGGCCTCTGGCAGGGATCTTTTGCCAGAAACGCCATAACCATGGGAAGCGGGTTTCCATCGTGCGTGGTGGGGTGATGGGTA
>CAIMZS010000566.1 GCA_903846015.1 uncultured Anaerolineae bacterium
CTGGCGCCGATTTCGTCCGCGCCACCTAGAAAAGTAATTTTCATTGACGATTCCTGTTTTTCAGTCGCAGTTCATCAAAACCAGCCCAGGCGCGCTCCAGAATAAGCGGATCCTTCCAGTTGGCAGGCACCTTCAGCTTTGTTTCACCGACTGGCTGACCATTACGCGTATGGAAAAAGCGGATTTTCTTTACTTGAACAGCATACTCCTCGGCGAATTGTTCGATAAAACCATTCACCTGCACATTAATTGACTCAGCATTCATCGGTCGATAGACAATCCCACGCTCAGAACAATTCTTTTTTTCACACCAACAATTTACATCAATGCCTGCTTCGCTCATGCTCCATTGGCGGGTAGCAATTTGACGTTTTTTTGCGATTATATAGGCAATGATCTGGTTTTGGGCCGGATCAGAATAAACTTCCATGAATTCCCCAGTCACCTGTGGAATAGGTTTCCCGAATGACTTTAGAGATACAGGGATTTCCCGTTTTACAGGCGGCTTTTTCTTGGGACTTTTCCTCGTTTCAACGGCAGGTTTTTTCGCCTGCTCTTTTACGTCAGCCTGGAGGCTGGGTTTCTGATTTGAAGTCGCTGGACTCAAAACCAGGTCCGGCTCGGTTGCATGGCATAGCCCAACATGTTTCTGACAGGTGGCTTTGCCACATTCCCGACAATGATTCAGGCTGTGAATGCAAACCGGGCTCGAACAGACTGCGCAGGTTTGCATTTCATGTGAACATTTCTGGCAAAAAACACGCTTGCAATCCACGCATTGGGGCGCAAGGCAATCCGCATGAACCAGATGGCCATTATCACACAGCCAGAGTGAATGTCCTGGCCGGGCACAGACATCACAGGCCAGACCTTCAACCGTATGCAGGAGCGGATCCCATGTCACGCTGCGCTTTAGGGACAGACCACGCTTGCGAATTTCGACCGTCAAATCCAGCTTTGGCTGGGCAATCACAGCCAGGTTGACCAGTTCAAGCTGGATATGCAAATGATACTTTTGCTCAACATCCACCAGCTTGGAAGAACGTTCAGTAGAAATAGCCTTTAGCTTGGCTTCCAGCGCAGGGCGTCGATCTTCTTCCGCTCTTTGCAGCCGGCGTCGAGAATCTTTTTCCAGGTCATCGTAATAATCATTCAGGCGGGCGCGATCAAGTTCAAGAAAGCGTTGCAACCGTCTTTGCAGAGAATCCAGGGTGTCGCCCAGTTCAAAAGGCACAGAAGCCCGGGCCAGCTCCAATAAACCAGCCAAAGCAGCGCTGGAAAGAGGCAGATCTTGACTCCATAGCAAAGCAGCAGTGGGAAGTTCAGGAAACTGATTTTCCAGGTCAAAGAGCGCGACACGTTCGATCTCATCTAGTTTGCGAGAATAACCAGTCTGCAAATCCATCAAAATTGGCAAAATAAGTTCGCGCTTTTCATCCGCAATCAGGCTGACTTTGAAATTAAAACGCACATACGCATGCAGGCTGACCTTCTCCAACATCCCCTGGACGGCAAACATCCTGGCATTCGGCAGCGAAAAAGCTTTTTCGATGACTTCATAAAGGTGGGGTTTTTCTGGCCGGACATTATTAATAAAAAAACGTCCATTGGCGACTTTGACTCGCAGCTCATCCACAATTGTTTCGACAAGATTGTGACCAAAATGGATATAGGCGGCTTTCTCAATCTCCGGCAGAAACGCAAAACGCTGATGAGCACTCAACCCCCAACGCGCGGCAACGTCATCAGGCAGCAACACCTCATAAGCGCCATAAGCTGGCGGTTCGACCAGGCCATCAAGTTGACGACTGTACCCAAGCACCAATTCTTCGAGCGAAATATTTTGAGTCATGCTCTAATCCGCCACAAAATCATCGCCGAACAAGGCATCATCGTATTCCTGAGTTTGGCGGTGAACCTGACGCGCGGCAACCAGGGTTTCGCCAAGTTGTTGGAAACCAGTCTTGAGATCATCGCTGGTTTGAGCCTCC
>CAIMZS010000567.1 GCA_903846015.1 uncultured Anaerolineae bacterium
CCACTTATTAACTCAAACGTTTACCGGCAGTTTTCCTGCTCTCAGCTATCATTGATCAGATACTTTGCCGACTGGTTTGTGCCATTAACCCATCTTCGTCGCTTTTTTATGAAAAGTGGTCAATTTTTACCCACCGCCAGGTCTAAAATCAATAAAATCTTTTAAAATCATAGGCTATATTTTAAATCGACCTCTGTAGTGCCATCCATTTTTAGTTTAATTTGCCTTGGCCGGAAATTCCGTATAGGCTAAGCTCATGTATATTTTAAAAACAAAAACAAAATCTACGCGAGATGGCGGTGGTTCCCACACCTATCGAATTGTTGAATCCTTTCGTGTAGGCACGCAGGTCAAACAACGCATCCTACTCAATTTGGGCAAAGACTTTGCCATTGAGCAGACCCACTGGCCGCTACTGACAGCCAGAATTGATCAATTACTGCAAGGCACAAGCCCGCGCCAAGCTGAAGTATTTGAATTAGCCAACGATCTCGAACAGTTTCTGGAAGCTGCAGCCCAGCGCTATAGCAAGCTCATCATCGCTAAACTGGCGCTGCCCGTAGATCCATCAAGCCCTGAGCAGGATTATCATCGGGTCGACATTAATCACGTCGAAGCCGTGCAAGCCCGAAGCATTGGCACCGAAACCCTGGCCTTGCATGCGGTCATGCAGTTGCAACTGGATCAAAAACTGACTGCACTGGGCTTTAATAAACTCGAGTTAGCCGCTGCGCTGGGCAGTATCATTGGTCGCATGGTCTCGCCCGGCAGCGAGTTGCAAACCCATGATTGGCTGCAATCGCGTAGCGGTCTGGGTGAACTGCTGGATCACGACTATGGCACAACCAGCCTGACCCGCTTCTATAAAATCAGCGACAAATTACTCAAACACCAGGTGGCGCTGGAAGCGTTTTTGGCGGCTAGGGAACAAACCTTGTTCGACCTGAACCGCAGCATCGTGTTGTACGATCTAACCAACACCTACTTTGAAGGTCAATGTGCTGCCAACCCCAAAGCCCAATTCGGCCGATCCAAAGAAAAACGCAGCGACTGCCCCTTGGTCACCCTGGGTTTGGTGTTGGACGGCAACGGCTTTCCGCTGGGTAGTCAGGTGTTTCCGGGCAATGCCAGTGAACCGGCTACCTTGTCGCTAATGCTAGTCGGACTTCAGGGCAAGAATCCACTCACCGTCAAGCCGGTAGTGATCATGGATGCCGGCATAGCCAGCGCCGAAAACATCGCCTGGCTGATCGAGCGAGGCTATCAGTATTTAGTGGTCAGCCGAGAACGAACCCTAAAAGACCCCAGAGACCAGGAAACGGCGGTAATAGTTCGACAAACCCAACACAACAGCGTTGCCGTTTATCGCGAAATTGATGCCGAAACTGGAGAAACTCGACTCTATTGCCATTCCGAACTTAAAGCCAAAAAAGAACAGGGGATTCGAAACCGCTTCCATGTTCGTTTGGAAGCCTCATTAGACAAGCTTCAAGCGGGTTTGGGCAAAAAAGGCACGACCAAAAACTACGCAAAAATTCTCGAACGTATCGGTCGCTTGCGGGAGCAACACAGTCGTGTCGCCTCAGACTATGAAATTGTGGTTCTAGCCGATGACGAAAAAAACAACGCCACGGCTATTGAATGGAAGTGTAAACCGCAAAGCGACCAAAAAGACCAGGACTGCGGTGTTTACTGTCTGCGAACCAATATTAAGGACTGGTCGGAACAGCAGTTGTGGACGACCTATACGATGCTAACCGAGATTGAAGCCACCTTTAGAAGTCTGAAAACCGACCTAGGCCTGCGACCGGTTTACCATCAGAAAGAAGATCGTGTCACTGGCCACTTGTTTATTACCTTACTGGCTTATCATCTGGTACATACCTTGCGCTATCAGCTCAAACTGCAGGGCATCCATTTAGGCTGGGACAGTCTTCGCAACATCATGTCGACCCAACAACGGCTCACGATTATCTTGCCGACGGATATTAATAAAACCATACATCTGCGGACGACTACTAAGCCCGAAGTCCGGCAACAACAACTATTCGCGGCCTTGAGCATCAAGCCAGACCCGCTTGGTA
>CAIMZS010000568.1 GCA_903846015.1 uncultured Anaerolineae bacterium
CAACTGCGAACGGGTTGCGGGTTTCACCAGGTAGACATCAAGAGGTTCTGCGCTGGCGAGTTGGAGCATTTCGTCTTTGTTTCCCAGCAGGATGACCGGGGTATTTGCCAGCCGAGCAGCTTGCTTGATCTGCCTGACCGTTTCCAACCCATTTAGCAGGTCGGGTAAATTCCAGTCTATAAACATCAACCCAAATGGTTTGTCACCCGACTGACCCAGAATGCTCAAACCATCTTCAGCACTAGAAGTAGCGGTTACTATGAAACCAAACGATTCCAGCATGCTTTGTAAAAATTCCTGTGTGGCGGCATGCTGCTCCAAAACCAACACCCGCAAACCATCCAGATCATGAGTGGTTGTAAAAGCCGCCTGCTCTTTTTGGGGCTGCAAATCCACGTTCACGGTAAATGTGAATACAGAACCCACGCCGACCTGGCTGTGGGCATGGATATCCCCTCCCATCATTTTCACCAGTCTTTGGCTGATGGTCAGACCCAGACCTGTGCCTCCGTATTTTCGACTGGTGGATGTGTCGGCCTGGCTGAAAGGCTGGAACAGGTGAGAGATTTGTTCCTGTGTCAACCCAATTCCCGTATCGCGCACCGAGAATTCAAGAACCGCATGAGGTTGAATTGAAGGCGATAACCCAGGTTCGGGTTGGTTGAGCAGCCTGACCTTGACGACGACCTCGCCGGTTTGCGTAAATTTGATGGCGTTGCCTACCAGGTTGAGTAATACCTGACCCAGCCGCAGCGGGTCACCGATCAGAAGGCGAGGGACATTCAACTCGGTGTGGAAGACGAGTTCCAGGCCACGCTCCTGGGCACGGGCTGCCACCTGGTTGGCGAGATCGTGAAATACATTATCCAGGTTGAAATCCACTCGCTCGATATTCAATTTTCCGGCTTCGATTTTTGAGAAATTCAAAATATCGTCAATAATGGCCATCAATGTTTCACCGGATGACTGCAGACGGGTAAGGTAATCGTGTTGTTTGTCATTCAGGTCAGTTTGCAGAGTCAGGTAGGCCAGGCCGAGGACACCATTTAAAGGGGTACGAATTTCATGGCTCATGATGGCCAGGAAGTCGCTTTTGGCGCGGTTGGCTGATTCTGCCTGGTCCCTGGCAATTTCCAGCTCGGTGGTGCGTTCACGGACGAGTTCTTCGAGATGGTCACGGTGCTGACGCAGTTCAGCCTCGGCTTGCTTGCGCTTGGTGATGTCGGTGAGCATTCCAAAGGACCCGGTCGGTTTGCCTTCTGAATCAAGAACTGCCCGCGCCGAAATCAGCAACCAATGTTTGCCCCCATCTTTTCTTACCATGCAGCGCTCATAAACAGCATCTTTCCCCTCGGCCCGATTCTGCATCTGCGCGACGTGATCGCTTAATTGATCTTCAGCTAAGAACGATTCGAAGTTTTTTCCGAGCATTTCCTCGGGGGTATAGCCAAGCATGGCTGCCATTTGTTGGTTAATAAAGGTTATGTGAGCATCTGCGCTTAAAGAGATAATTCCCTCGATGGCGGTTTCCACGATTCTTCGGTATTTCTCTTCGCTCTCGCGCAGCGCTTTTTCTGCGCGTTCGCGTTCGCTGATCTCCACCTGGGCATCGCGATACAATATGGCATTGTTGTAGGTGATCGCCAACTGGGACACCAAAGCCTCGGCAATGGTCAGATTCTCTTGCGTATAGGTATTCAAGCGGTAACTTAGAATTTGTACATTCCCAAGGACTTTCCCCTTGAACAACAGCGGCAGGATGATGGCTGAGCGGGTGACATCTTCATCAGCAGAGATTTCTTCAAAATTTTCCAGGTTCCCATCCGGGTTGAGATAATGCTTGCTCCTGCTCGTTTTTACTTCATTCTGATAATCATTGATCATCCGGGGCCGTCCGCTGCGAATGACCTGGCTTTGCGCTCCCTGGCCTTCCGGTTCCAGCGCAATCGGCGGGAACGCGCTGATATCCACCCGTTTGTTTTCGATATTGGCAAAGATACAGCGGATCAACTGCTGTTGTTCATCATAAGATGCGACAATAAGCCCATCAAAATCCAGAATTAACGCAACCTGCCGGTGGAAGGTTTCGAGCAGACTATCGAAATCAAGCGTTCGGCCAAGTTCCTGGCTGGCCTGATACAGCAGATTGATTTCCACATTTCGTTTGAATAGTTTCGCTTGCGCCTGTTTGCGTTCGGTGACATCGCGAAGAAAAGCGGCCATCCGCCCGCCCTGATCAACCCGGTATTGGACGCTGATTTCAACATCAAAACTGCTGCCATCCTTGCGCCGGTGCCGGGATTCAAAGCGATCCTCGCCCTGGGCCAGGACTTTTTGGATGTGGGCGGCGGTTTCCGCGGCTATTTCGTCAGACTCCAGGTCGGAAATGCGCATGCCAAGCAGTTCTTGCTCGCTGTAACCGCTCATCCGGCAGTAAGTCTGGTTTACTTCCAGCAAATTGCCTTGCATATCCACCATCCAGAAGCCGTCCATGGCTGTCTGCAGAATGGTGCGATGCCATTCGTCGCTCATTTGCAAAGCCATTTTGGCTTGCTGGCGCTGCTGGCGCATATGAATCTCTTCCATTGCGCGGCGCACGGACAGGCCCAGCCGTACGAGGTGATCTTTCAAAACGTAGTCATCAGCCCCTTTGTGCATAGTATCGATGGCGGCTTCTTCGCCGATACCGCCGGAGACGATGATGAAGGGGATATCCAGCTCACGGTTGGTCAGCAGTTCAAGGGCGCGCAGACCGTTGAAGTGCGGAAGATTCCAATCAGAAAGGATTAATTCGGGCAGTGTTTCCAGACCCGCAAGGTAGTCTGTTTCAGTTTCAACACGCTGCCAATCGAGTTGGTATCCCGCCTCGCTAAGATGCAGGATCATCAACTCGGCATCATCTTGGTTGTCTTCAACGATTAGAACGCGCAGAGGAGTTGGCATGTACATTCCCTAATCGAATACAAGTGAAGTAAAAACTTTGCCCGTGGCCGTGGCCGTGCTAGAACCGGCACTATCGCTAGAACCGGGTACCATGGAAGGCAGGCGGGAGAGGCCGGGCATTATGGTCTGGAGGGTGGGGCTTCGTTCAGCAACAACCAGTACATGCCCACTTGTTTGACAGCCTCGGCGAATTTATGGAATTCGATTGGTTTGCGCACATAACTGTTGGCGCCGCCGCGGTAACTGGCGAGCATGTCTTCTTCTTCGCTGGAGGATGTCAGGATCACAATCCGGATCAATTCAGTCCGTGGGTCAGCGCGCAGGCGCTTGAGCACTTCCAGGCCATCCAGTTTGGGCAGCTTCAGATCCAGCAGGATTAGCTCTGGCATGTGGGTACGTTGGCGGCCGGAATTTTCGGTACCGAGTAAATAAGCCAATGCTTCCAGGCCGTCATGCGCGACAACAACCTCATTGAGGATTTTACTCTCGCGCAGAGCCAACAGGGTTAATTCTTCGTCATCCGGGTTGTCTTCGACGAGTAGGATGGTCTTTGAAATCATGCGGGCTCTCCGAGTGTGAAATAGAATGTTGCGCCCTGGTTGACCTGCGCATTGGGCCAGATCAATCCACCGTGGCGGTTGATTATGCGTTGGACGATGGCCAGCCCGATGCCGGTGCCGGGAAATTCGTCGATGGCGTGCAGGCGTTGGAACGGGGCAAAGAGTTTACCGGTGAAGGCCAAATCGAAGCCCACCCCGTTATCACGCACAAAATAGATTTCGGATTGCATGGTTATCCCGGTCTGATCCACAGGGTTAATCAGGTGATTCAGAGTGGGGCTTTCAGATGGGGTGATTTTGGAATCCCCATCTGTGCCATTGCGGTAATTTAATTTCGCCAGGCTTGTGCGCCCCAATTCGATGATGGCAACCGGGCGGGTGCTGCTGAACTTCCAGGCATTATCCAGCAAGTTTTGCAGGGCAATCCGCAGCAGCTGCGCGTCGCCCTGGACGATCAGGTGCTCGGCAATCACGAATTCCACCTGGCGCTCAGGCTCGCGGGTTTTTAGTTCAGCGGCAATCTCACCAGTCAGCAGGCTGAGATCGACGCGCTGCCTGCTGAGTTCACTGCGGGTGATGCGTGAAAGCTTGAGCAGGTCGTTGATCAATTGCCCCATGCGCTGTGAAGCCTGTTGAATGCGATCCAGGTAATGTTTGCCCAGCTCATTCAATTGCTCACTGTGATGAGAAAGCAAAGCGCTGCTAAAGCCTTCCATGGCGCGCAGGGGCGCGCGCAGATCGTGTGAAACAGAGTAGGCGAAGGCTTCCAGTTCTTTGTTGGAGGCTTCGAGCTGCGCAGTTCGCATAATAACACGCTGCTCCAGTTCGGCATTTAACCTGCGAATTTCATCTTCCGCCTGCTTGCGCGCGGAGATATCAATTAAAGCGGACATAAGATACAGCGGTTTGTTGTTTTGATCACGCCGGATGGTCGAACTTAAATCCACCCAAATCGTGGAACCATTTTTATGGATAAATCTTTTGATGAATCGCGCTGATTTTGTTTCGCCTGAAATAAGCTTGTCAATCTCGTTTTGTGTTAACTCAATATCGTCAGGATGAGTAAGTTCCCGCCATTTTTTGTCCTGCATTTCCTGTTGAGAATAACCCAGCATGTTGACGAAGGACTTATTCACATCCACCTTGCCGTCGAGATAAGTGATCGATTTCCCAATTACGGAATAATCAAACAAGTACTTGAATTTGTCTTCGCTCTCGCGCAATGCCTCTTCTGCCTGCTTGCGCGCGGTGATATCGCGCGCAGCCGCGAAAACGCCGATGACCTCGGCTTGTTCATTTCGATAGACGGAAGCGTTATAGAGCACATCCGTAAGCGTGCCTGAGCTGTGAAGGATGGCAAGCGGGTAGTCGATTACCTGTCCCAGTTCAAATGCCTTCAGGTATCCGGCGCGAGCCATTTCAGGTTCGGTAAAATAATTCGTAAAATCGCTTCCAATAAGCCTTGCGCGACTCTGACCGGTGACCTTCTCGGTTGCTGTATTGACATCCGTGATCTTCCCTTCCGGGCTGATTGTGACCAGTGGATCAAGGCTGGTCTCGATCAGGTTTCGTGAATAAAGCGAGGCGGCTCGCAAAGCATCATCCGCCAGTTTTCTTTCGGTGATATCGATGTTGATTCCCTGGAAATATTGAAAATCTCCCTGGTCGTTAAAAACAGGCACAGAATGACAGAAAAAATATCGAAAAACTCCATCATAGCGTTTGAGCCGGAAATAGTTATCATGTTCTGTTTTGGCTTCCCAGTTCTTCGCCCAAATTGCGGCGTAAGATGCCTGATCATCAGGGTGGATAACCGATAACCAGCGCTCAATTGTCAGTGTGCTGGCCGGATCCTGGCCGGTATAAGTAAACCATTCCTTGTTGGTGTAAATGTATTCGGTCCCGTTAAATGCCCAAAGATGAATCCGGGTGTTGTCGAGAATATTCTTGAGCATCTCCTTGTTTGCGATTAATTCTTTATTGATGCGCTTGCGCTCGGAGATATCACGCACAAAGGCGCAGTTGCGTTCCTCAGAACCAAATTTGATATAGTTGGCGACAATTTCCACGGGAAAAACTCTGCCATCCCTGGCGCGGTGCTCGGTCTCAAATGTGAGTGTGCCGAGTTCGCGCAATGCCGGAAAGTGATTCTGCCAGACTTCATCGCTGAAATGAGTATCGACATCCGGAACGCGCAGTTTGAGCAGCTCCTGGCGCGTATAACCGAGTGCGCGGCAGGCTGCCTCGTTAACATCCACAATGCGGGCGTCCGGCGTCATCCAGAAAAGCGCATCGGATGCGGCTTCCACACTGATGCGCGTTAATTTGAGAGTTTGCTCGATTTTGTGCCGTTTCCTAATTTCAAACAACAGGTAGACAAGGATTCCGCATAAAATAATGAAAACGGCAAGGATGGTGTAGATCTCATTTCTGTATTTATCCAACGCTGTAGCGGGCTTATTGATCACAATGCTGCCAGCAGGCAGGTCATTTTCCGCAACGTTGAAATGCTGCATCACGTTGTAATCGAACATGTATTTGTTTTGGCTGTCCAGCAGCACAGGTATTGAGCTGACATCTGTGCCAGTCAGAATTTTTACCACCATCTCAGCAGCAGCTTCGCCATGCGCATAACCGCTGACTACATGGCCTCCCAGCGCTCCCAGTCCGATTCGAATATCGGTCACGACAAAAACAGGTACCGACATGTTTGCAGTCAGCACGGGTGTACTTTCCTGGACGGTATGGGATAAGCCGTTTTTGTCGACAAAATGCTGCAGGAGCAGCACAATACTATCACTGCTCAAATTGTCCAGTTTTTGGCTGAGTTCATCGATCGTCATGTCAGCCAGCGAGAGATAGGTGAAGGTAATGTTTGCGGGGAAGTTTGGGCGGATTTTTTCTACTGCTGAGCGGTGCGCTTTTCCAGTAGTGGTGGCATCTACCACCACGACGATGTTTTTCGTGGCTGGGCGAAGTTTTAGCGCGAGTTCGATCGTCCCTGAGTAGTCTGTATTTTCGCTTGTTCCGGTGATGTCTTTACGCCCATCCAGCATTTGTACATTAAAATCATTGATCGAAGCAAAGACGATGGGTACCCCGGGAAAAAGTTCATCGCGATATTTCCGGGCAAATTCGAGCGCATCATTGTCACATACCAGCACGGCATCGAAATGTACCCCCTGGTAGCTTGTTCGGATCAGCTCCTTAAGTTGGAGAAAATATTCAGGCGAGGGGGGCACTCTTTTCATGTCCATAAAGGTTACATAGGTTTCAACCTTGATGCCCGAATTGCCAAAGGCATCGTCAACCCCACGCAGCATATTATCGGTCCATGAATAGCCGCGATTGAACGAATCCAGCACAAAAACTCGTTTTGTTTCCTGGGCGGCTGCGGTGATATTAAAAGAACTTACCCCGAGAATCAGCGCAAGCAATGCTGCGCTGCAGGTCAGGATGGAGACGTACCGAGTGTTTGGCCTATAAAATAAATTATTCACTTCGCCACACCGGCTCCTGAGTCTATTCTGATCGCTTTATGACAGTTTACTGCTATTGATAAAATTGTTTTCCGGGTCCAGCCTTGTGGAAGCCTGTTGCCTGTAGTCGGATGCAGCCCCGTACAAATCCTAATAGTTTGGAACAGCGTTGTCCACTTAAGGGAAAAGATTTCCCATATTTATTATATAACCAATGGTGAAAAAATGCACTATGGTTCCCGATTCCAGCACGAGAAGCGGATAAAACCTGAAGATTTTTGCTTTTTCCGCGCTCGCCGGCGCTTGTCCGCGTCGCTTTTTATCACGAATGAACCGCGAAGGGGACAAAGATCACGATAAAGGGCTTTTATTGCAATACCGCATAAGCTGCTATTTTACAGCATCGTCACAGGTGTATTTTCAAAGCTTTTATCGCTAAACCCGCAGAGAAAAACCATTTGGACGCGGATTTCTGTGGATGTCGCTGAATTTGGATGAAGCAAGTTTTGGTTCGCGCCTGAGCCAGCGAGTTTTCAGGCCAGGACCTTTTGCTATCCTACTGGGCTTGATCGATTTTGCCCCAAGAAAGGTTTGAGGCTGGTACGTCCTGGTAACCAGAAAGTGCCAGCCTCGCGAGTAAAATACCCATAAAGTTAATTTTCCCGGAAATTTTCTTCTATGAATAATTAGACAGGTGTTACTTGGTTGGCACTACACCTGTCTTTTTGCCATTATTTTGTTGCAGTAAGTTCATGCCGCAATCGCAGCCAATGCCTGCTGTTCTTCAAAATCCAGCACTTTGCCCAACTCCAGCAAAATGATCAGGCGGTTTTCCAGGCGCACAATGCCTTTCAGGAAAGCCGAATTTGTCGTGCTGACCATCGGCGGCAGCGGGCCGATGCTTTCATCCTGAACCCTGAGCACCTCCGAGACCCCGTCGACCACCACGCCCACCTTGAGGTTGCCCATCGTGACCACGATGATGCGCGTCTGCCGCTTGACTTCCTGAGCTTCCAGGCCGAAGCGCAGGCGCAGATCGATCACCGGCAGAACGGTTCCGCGCAGGTTGGTGACGCCCTTGACGTAATAGGGGGCTTGCGGGAGCTGCGTTATGGTCTGCATCTTGATGATGCTCTCCACCGCGGCAATGTTGATACCATACGATTCGCCAGCCAGATCAAAAACAACCAGTTGTTGTTCCATTGTTTATTCTCCTGCCAATCAGGGACACGGATGATGCCCCTGATTGGCTCTATGTTTACCTTCTGGCAGCGGCCAGGTGAGTTGTTTTTTTGGAAGCCTGCACAGGTGCATGCCTAGCGTGGCTGGTGGTTTCGATACCAAGATTGAATTGGGCAACGATTTCCTGCAGGTTCTGGGCCATCTCCATCATCGATGTGGCTGAAGCGGAGACTTCTTCCACCTGGGCCGAGACTTCCTCGGTGGAGGCCGAGACTTGCTCGACTGCCGCGCTGTTTTCCTGGCTGACGGATGCGATGTTTTCAATGGCGAGCGTCAATTCTGTTGAATTTGCGGCCATTTCTTCGGTGGCGGCGGTATTCTCTTCGATCACCGCGGAGACCGAGTCGACTGCTTCCACCAGTTCCGCGGCGGCAGCGCCCACTTTTGCGGCGGTTGCTCCGGCTTCCTCGGCTTGCTTGTAAACCGATTCGGCCGCGTTCAGGATGTTTTCCAGTACTTCGCCAGCCGAGTTGGCCTTGATGACGCCCGATTCCACCTCGGCAGCCGATTGTTTCATGGCGCTGACGGCTTCGCTGACGGTCTTCTGGATGCCCTTGATCAGCGCGGCGATTTCCTTGGTGGCCAGGCTGGAGCGTTCGGCCAGTTTGCGGACTTCATCGGCCACAACTGCAAAGCCCTTGCCCTGTTCCCCGGCGCGCGCTGCTTCAATGGCCGCGTTGAGCGCCAGCAGGTTGGTCTGGCTGGCGATATCTTCGATGGTCTCGACGATCGCGCCGATCTCTTCGGAGCGGGTGCCCATCTCTTGCACCTTGCTGGCCGAGAGACCGACCTTGCTGC
>CAIMZS010000569.1 GCA_903846015.1 uncultured Anaerolineae bacterium
ATTGATTATGACAGGATCATCTATTTCTTTCAAAGCTTGCATCAAATGTGAATGGCTCAATTTCCTAACCGGAATTGGCCTGGACCCGGCACTCAAAGCATAGACTCGGGCTCCCCAAAAAGGTTGGTCCGCGGCATGTGGAAGAATAATACTGGGTATTCCAGCTCTTAGACCGGCTGCAGTTGTACCAGCACCACCATGATGAATAACAGCTTTACAACGTGGAAACAACCATTCATGGGGCGCTTCATCCAGGATAAGTATATTTTCAGATTGACTTACAGGTTTGAATTTACTCCAACCTGTAAGAAGGATGGCGCGACCCTGACATGTGTTAATCACATCAACTATCATTTGATGAATCTGTTGGCTCCGTTTATTGATCATGCTGCCAAATGTGACACACAATGGGGGCTCACCTGCTTGCAAAAAACGAGACAAAACATCTGGAGGATGGTATTTTTCGTTCTCAAGAAAAAAATAACCTGTGACATGCACATTAGGGTGCCAGTCTGGCGAGGATGGAACAACACTTGGGCTACAAGCCAAGAGGAGTGGCGTGGGGTGCGGTTCGCGAAAAGGCCAGGACAGCATCCGAGGAAAAGTATCCGGCAAAACATACTGGATCTGTCGAAATCCAGTATTACCCCCAACCCAGAATATTTGTGTAGCAAGCCAATGCGACAAATAGTTACCAGCGCGTCCCAATGAAGGCAAGGCTACGTTGGGAAAGTCCCCAGTAGGAGCAAACATGGGGAAAACCTGGATCGAAACGTCTGGTATGCCAAGGTGGCGAGCGAGAGAATGCCCACCCGTTGTAAAGAGAAAAGAGTGAACTAGCAAGTCAGCATCGGAAGTTACATCAACGATTTGCCGAACAACCTGTGGCGCAATACCGATAATATATTTTTTTATGCTATGGATCATGCGGTAAACATTTGTACCGGCAGCGTTGATACTCTTGCTTAGCTCGGCTGGGTCACCTGCCAGCGGGGAAAAAAATATATCAGCCGACATGTGATGAACAAAATCCGAAAAACTGCTTGGGCCCGCCAACGTTACGATGTGCCCTGCCCTTTGCAAAGCAATTGCAAGTGCAAGAAATGGCTGAATATCACCACGAGAACCGTAAGTTAGAAGGGTAATTTTCATACACAATTAGCGAACAGCGGCGATCCATGGATCACCGCTGTTCGCTAATTCATTTCCTGTCTACCCGATAATGCCCGCAGCAAGGTGTTTTGGTCGGCATATTCTAAATCGCCGCCAACGGGCAATCCGCGTGCAAGGCGGGTGACATGCACAGAAAACTGCTGCAACTGTTGGCGTAAATAAAGTGCGGTTGCATCACCTTCCATGCTGGGATTGGTGGCAAGGATAATCTCCCTGGCTTCACCCCGTCCCACTCGCAGGATCAGCGGCTTTATTCTCAAATCATCTGGACCGATCCCCTCAATGGGCGAGAGAACACCATGAAGCACGTGGTATTTTCCTTTGTACGCGCCAATACGCTCGATAGCAATCACGTCCAAAGGTTCTTCAACCACACAGATGATGGTTTCATCTCGGACTTGACTTTCGCAGATTTCGCAGCGGTCACGCCCGGCCAGCATGATATTAAAACAATCCGGGCAAAATGAAGTCCGCTCTTTAAATATAATTAGGGCATCTGCCAGAGAACGAGCTACGTCCTCGGGCGCACGTAACAAGTAAAATGCCAGCCGGGATGCTGATTTGGGGCCAATGCCTGGCAAACGCTCAAATGCAGTGATCAGGTTCTGGATGGGCTCAGGCAGAATCATGTTTGTTTCCCGGGTTTGGACCAAATAAATAAGGTCCAAACAGCAACCACTCTCACAATTACAAACAATCCTAACAGCCCGCAAATACAAAAAACAATCAGCAGTTCAGTAAGACCTAATCCCATTTTACATATGCCTCAGATTTTAAAAAGGTAAATTACCCGCCAAAGGTCCCATCGTTTTTTCTTGCAATTCACGGGATTTGTCGAGGGCCAGGTTCACAGCGGTGAGTACCATGTCGCTGAGCATTTCAGCATCGGCGTCTTTCAGAAATTCGGGGTCAATTTCAACGGCTTTACACTTCTGGTCCCCAGTCATGGTTACCTTGATGGCTCCGCCCCCCGCCGTAGCACTGACATCTTCCAGCGCGAGTTGATCCTGGGCCAATGCCATTTGCGCCTGCATCTTTTGCAACTGCGCCATCATCGGGTTGCCTGCGCTCCTAACGGGGCCTCTATTAAATCCTTTTGCCATGTGATTCTCCTCACTAACAGGTGCTATGTTATGGTTGAATATAGATTTTTATTAATTCTTTCTTGCAAACCCTACGGAATTCCGCCAAAAAGATCTGGCCTAACAGCATTGTATGGATTTCACTGAATATCGACTATCTCCCCGCCAAGTTGATTAGCCGCCGCTACCATGCCACCAGGCTTCACATGGGCTGGCAGGGCGTTTTTGCCATCAACTTGAACACCCTGAACTGAGATGGATATCCCAATAATTTCTTTTAATGCCCTTTCAATGGGCTGAGTAACTTCTGGACGATTAAATTTTTGCGGAAGCACATCACCTAGAAAACCAACCAGCAAAACCCCTTTTTGAATTTCTCGCGGTTTGCCCGTATTCACCAACCCAATAGCCGGAGATTTAGAATCATGTTGTTTAAGATAACCACTAATTTGCTTCCATACTTTTACAATCTGCTCAAGATTGACAGGACTCTCCACAGCCTTTGATGCATCTGATTGAACGGTATGCTGGATGCTTCGTTCAGATTCGGTCTGAGTGTGGGTAGTCAACACAGGTCGCCCCTGTAAATGCATCGTGGATGTTGTTCGAGCGGCTGCAGCCACTTCCATCGACGCAGGCATCTCGAGGGACTCGGCAAAGGCCAGCTCAAGCCCAAGTGACGGGGACCAACCCCCGCGCGAATCGGTAGCAGCTGCATTAAAAATACGCATCATTCGCAAGACATCCGCAGTGGTCAAACCACCAGCATGCCTGACCATTTGGGTACGAGTATCATTAGGAACTTCCACCATCTCGCTGTTACCCATTTGAATTAGCATGAGATTTCGCAAATAATCAACTATCTGACGGGCCAACGCACGGGCATCAGCGCCCCCGTCGAGAGCTTTATGGATTTCATCAAGACCCGGTCCAGGTTGGTGATCCAAAACTGCCTGTATCAAAGCCAGGACAGACTGGCTGGTAGCAGTACCAAGCACTGTTTGAGCAAGATCAATGGTAATTTTACCGCCTGTGGATGCCAACTGATCGAGCAAGGAGATGGCGTCGCGCATGCCACCTGATGATTGACGGGCAATCGTATTAAGAGCATCTGTCTCAGCGTCAATGCCTTCAGATTTACAAATTTCGAGCAAGCGACGTGTAATTTCACCCAAAGGAACACGCCGAAACTCGTGCCTCTGACAGCGCGAAAGCACTGTAGCAGGAATCTTATGAATTTCGGTGGTTGCCAAAATAAAAATAGCATGCGGAGGCGGTTCTTCCAGCGTTTTTAGCAAAGCGTTGAAGGCGCCCGTTGAAAGCATGTGAACTTCATCGATAATATAAACTTTATAGGTCCCCTGTGAAGGCGCAAAGTTGATCTTCTCCCGCAGGTCGCGAACGTCATCGACGCCGTTATTGGATGCGGCATCTATCTCAATCAAATCCATAAACCGGTTTTCGTTAACTGCCAGGCAGTGCAAACAGGTGTTGCAAGGGCGTTTGGTGACATCTGGATTAAGACAGTTAACCGCTTTCGCCAACAGACGCGCAGCGGTAGTCTTGCCTGTTCCACGTGGCCCACTAAACAAGTATGCATGCGCAACACGATTAGACGCCACGGCATTTTTCAACGTCTGGACAATATGTTCCTGGGAGACAACTTCATCCCAGAGCAGCGGGCGCCATTTACGATAGAGGGCTTGAGTCATTTTTTTGCGCTTGATAGCGAAACAGTGAACATGAACATATAGGATAAAAACATACTGAATCATAGCATGATTTTACAGAAATCCCTATTCATTATTCTCCCCTGGCTGGATTTCTATTCAAAAAAACAGCTACTTATCACTGCATTAACAACGCCACCCAATCATTAATCTGACGTCTGTCAACCAACTTGAGGCCATATTTTTCGCCTGCTGAGATAACATCACCCGCCTGATGATCCAGAATACCAGAAAGAATAATCGCCCCGGATGGGGTGATCAAGTCCGCCAACCCATTGTCAAACAATCGAATAATTACTGGGGC
Source organism: uncultured Anaerolineae bacterium (assembly GCA_903846015.1). Classification (GTDB taxonomy): domain Bacteria; phylum Chloroflexota; class Anaerolineae; order Anaerolineales; family Villigracilaceae; genus UBA5195. The sequence goes on from CAIMZS010000569.1 coordinate 4,290, forward strand.
AAGGATATTCGCCATCACAAGTGGAGCCTGTTTGATGCCAAATTTCCCGGCTTTCACTTCGCCGACCGAGCCAGACCCGATCAGAAACTTATCGGAGCTAATGCTGTTATTATCTGCGTTTTCCCGGCTGTTTTTAACCGAAGCATCATCAATATCGACCCCCAGAACAGTACCACACCCCAACTTGAGAGCTGCGACAGAGAGAATTCCCGAACCGCACCCAACATCAATGACAGAATCTGGGGTTTGAAAACGCGCATGATCATCAAACACTGCCTCGAGCAATTCAAGACACAGTTGTGTGGTGGGGTGCGTACCGGTACCAAATGCCATACCAGGGTCGATGCGAATTGAAATACGCTCAGGCTCAGGAGAATCCATCCAAACAGGTACAATAATAAGACGTTTGCCAATCGGTATCGGCTGGTAACGGGTTTTCCAGGCCTCCATCCAGTTCTGATCGGCAATAGGGGTAAAAGTAGCAACGGGCAAAGCCTGGATCATACCCAAATAATAAAGCGATTCTTCCAGCTTCTGGCGGGTTTCTTCAAGCGCATCATCAACCGGCAAATAAGCGCGGACAGTAATATCGCCAGCGGGTGTGCCCTCATCCTCTTCATCATTGAACTTAACAGCTTGTTCAGTCATAACGCCGTTGGGCGCGAAGCGCGCCAACACATCAGCCACAGCTTCAGCAAGTTCACCATTAACTGTAAGGGAAATTTCAAGCCAGTTTGTCATGTAAGAATCCAATCTTCAATAATCGATCGCCCAATCACCGGAACAGCGATCGGATGTTGTGCCGAAAAAAGATCAATCAGCTAGAAAATATTAACCGCCAAGGGTCTCGTTCAACCAGTCCAAGAATCCTTTTGATTGAGGCTTGGGGGCAGTACCCAGGGTGAGCGCCAATTTCTCGAACAGATCTCGCTGTTCAGCGCTCAGCTTTTTCGGAATATCGACATTTACAATCACACGCTGATCACCGCGCCCACTCTGGCGGATACGCGGAACACCTCTACCACGCATATTAAATACCCTGCCAGGTTGGGTACCGGGGGGAATGTTAAGTATTTCATCCTTGGCATCCACTGTTGGTACAGGAATATCGGCTCCCAAAACCGCCTGGGCAATGTTAATATCAATATCCAAAATGATATCTTCACCTTTGCGCTTGAAATATTCGTGCTTCCGTACGTCGACAGCCAAAAACAGGTTGCCATTAGGGCCCCCATTAGTACCTGGCTGACCCTCACCCGGTAAACGGATTTGCATGCCGTTGTCCACACCTGCCGGGACAGTAACTTTTTTGTTTATTTTTTTACGTTCCAAACCACGCCCAGAACAGGTATGACAGATTTTATCGATTGTCTGTCCGCGCCCCTGACAATTGGGGCAGGGGATAGTTTCCACCATCTGGACAATAAATGTCTGGCGCACCTGCCGGACTTCGCCACGTCCACCACAGGTGTTGCAGGTCTTCACGCTGCTGCCTGGCTCGGCGCCGTTACCTCGGCAGTTGGCGCAAGTATCATCACGCTCGTATTCGATATCTTTCTCTACTCCGAATATAGCTTCTTCAAAGGTGAGGCTGACGGCCATTTGCAAATCACGCCCACGGTGTGGAGCATTTCGGCGCGAGCCTCCTCTTCCACCCCCTCCCCCAAAACCAAACAATTCTTCAAAAATATCTTCAAAATGAACGCTAAAGTCTTGAGATCCGCCCATATCACCCAAACCAGCACGTCCAAAGCGATCATAACGCGCGCGTTTGTCGGTGTCAGATAGTATGCTATAAGCTTCGTTTATTTCCTTGAACTTTTCCTCTGCGTCCGGCTCCTTGTTCACATCCGGGTGAAGCTGACGGGCCAACTTGCGAAAAGCCTGCTTGATCTCATCTGGTGAAGCTGTACGTGAGATGCCAAGTATTTCATAATAGTCACGGTTTGTTGTCATAGGTTAAATCCATCAAAGGGTACGGTTTTGGCATCTGCACCAGGGTTAATGTATCCCGGGTCTGACTTGCGAAGATTGCTGCCAACAAGTTGGAGCATCTGGTCAAGCGCTTGGGTAAGAGATTGAATACGGATGAGATCATCCCCATCTTTGACGGCTTTCAAGGCATCAACTGCCTGATCAATTTCAACCCAGCTTGGTTCTGGGAGAGTTTCGCCCAATTCCAGTTTTAAATTTTCGGCATTGTAGAGCGAATTATCAGCCTGGTTTCGGATTTGGATGGCTTCCCGAACCTTTCGGTCGCCATCCGAATGGGCTACGGCATCCTTGCGCATGCGTTCAAGTTCTTCGGCTGAAAGACCTGACGATGCTGTAAGAGTGATATGCTGACTGCGCCCCGTAGCGCGGTCCTTTGCCGTCACCTTCAAAATCCCATTAACATCAATATCGAAAGTCACATCAATCTGTGGAACCCCACGAGGAGAGGACGGAAGGCCATCAAGGATAAAACGCCCAAGGGTCTTATTGTCAGCCGCCAGCGAGCGCTCGCCTTGTACTACATGAATTTCCACTTGCGATTGATTATCACCCGCGGTTGAAAATACCTCGCTTTTACGAGTAGGAATGGTAGTGTTACGTTCGATCAACGCAGTGGCAATACCGCCCATTGTCTCGACCGAGAGTGTCAACGGAATGACATCCAACAGTAAAACATCCTTAACATCACCAGCAAGTACCCCTGCCTGAATAGCAGCGCCAATCGCAACCACTTCGTCAGGGTTAACACCCTTATGAGGCTCCTTGCCAAAATAACGACGCACAGTTTCGTTTATTACCGGCATGCGTGTCATTCCACCAACCAAAACAATCTCATCAATTTTGGCGGGAGTCAACCCTGAATCCTTAAGCGCATTACGAATCGGCGTCAAGGTTCGCTCTACCAGGTCAGATGTGATTTGTTCAAGCCGCGCACGCGTTAAAGTGATAGACAAATGCTTCGGACCGCTGGAGTCAGCACTGAGGTATGGCAGATTGATATCAGCTTGTAAAGTGGATGAAAGCTCAATTTTAGTGCGTTCTGCAGCCTCTTTCAAGCGTTGAATAGCCTGCTTATCTTTACGCAAATCAATGGAATTCTCACGTTGAAATTCCTGAATCAGGAAATCCATGATGCGTTGATCAAAATCATCACCACCCAAAAAGGTATCCCCACTGGTAGCTTTGACCTCAAATACCCCATCGCCTACTTCAAGGATGGAAACATCAAAGGTACCACCTCCTAAATCGTAGACCACAATAGTTTCATTACTCTTTTTATCCAACCCGTAGGCCAGTGAAGAAGCCGTCGGCTCGTTTATAATTCGTAGAACATCCAACCCGGCAATTTTACCAGCGTCCTTGGTGGCATTACGTTGGGCATCATTAAAATAAGCAGGGACGGTTATAACTGCCTGAGTCACAGGCTCACCAATATAAGCTTCGGCATCCGCCTTGATCTTGGACAAGATCATAGCCGAGATCTCAGGTGGAGCATACTGTTTGTCTACCATTACCACGCTCGCATCGCCATTCTCAGCACCGCAGACAAGATAGGGCACGCGCCCCAAAGTTCGCTGCACCATTTCATCGTTAAATTTTCGACCCATAAATCGTTTGACCGAAAAAATGGTATTCTGATGATTAACAATGGCCTGGTTGCGAGCAGTACGACCCACGAGTCGTTCACCGTTCTTATTAATCGCCACCACGGATGGCACCAACCGCTCCCCTTCCGCGGAAGGAATCACAACTGGTTCGTTGCCAATCATGACCGCTACAACTGAGTTTGTGGTACCCAGGTCAATACCGATTATTTTCCCCATGAGGTTACTGCGCCACCTTTACCAACGCTGGACGAAGCACACGCTCGCCATGCATATAGCCTTGCTGCAACACAGCTGTCACCATCCCGGATTCAACAGAATCTGACACCTCCTGCATAATTGCCTCATGCAAATTGGGATCAAAAGGTTGACCCTCGACTTGCATGCGCATAACGCCCTCAGCTTCCAAAATGGTTAAGAATTTACGATAAACCAGCTCGATCCCGTTCGCCCAAACATCATCCGCCGGGCGATGCGTAAGCGCACGCTCGAGATCATCAATAGCTGCCAGAAATTTTCTGATGGTGTTGCCTGATGCATTACGGCTCATTTGAGAATTTTCCAACTCAGTACGGCGGCGATAATTCATAAAATCGGCACGCTCTCGCTGCAGTGCATCCAGATATTCCTGCATTTTGACCTGAGTTTCAGCCAATTGAGATTTGAGCGCATCCACATCTAAAGATGATTCCGCAGCCGGCGGCACGGATTGATCACCCGTTTGTACCGGCTGATTTTGCTCAGGTTCTTTTGCATTATTTTTCTTGTCGGACATGCGATTATGCTCTCTTAAAGAAATGATTTATGGAAAAAATTGTATAGCCAGCGAATACCTGCATCAATCTATTCAGCAAAGGTATCATTAACCAGTTCGCTCAACAAACCAGCCACATAGCGCACAGTTGGGATGGTTTTACTATAGGACATACGCATGGGCCCGAGTACACCGAGCATACCGGTAACATGACCTGGAATGCCATAACGAGCCAACACCATCGAACATTGACGGAGTTCTTCCCATGCTCCTTCGCCACCAATCAAAACCTGCACTCCACCTATGCCACTGTTCATGGCAGTGCGGGAAAGCAAATCTTGCAACATGGAAGGTTCATCAAACAACCTCAAGGCGCGACGTGCCTCTTCAGAGACGTTAAATTCTCCTTCGGCTAACACATTACTAATGCCATCGTAGTAAAGGTTGCCAGATACTCGTTCGGCTGCGCGGCGCATATCCTGAGTAATGAGTGCGATGATATCCACTTCAAGCGCATCCGAATGCGTCGGCAAGGCAATGATCTCATTGATAGTGCGACCCTGAAAACTCTGGTTAATACGAATGGCTACCGCGGAGAGCCTCTCCTGTGTGACCGGTTCGGCCAAAGTGAGTATCTGCTGATTGACTTCACCACCCAAAGTAACCAGGACCATCAATACCTGACGCCCTTGGGTAGAAATCAACTCTACGTGCTTAAAATAAGATTTCTCAGCATGCGGAGCAGTGATCAGCGATACTGCTTGTGACTGGTGCGCAAGCACAGATGCCGCAAGCGTCATCCACTGCTCCATCTCGGGGCGTGACTGATGAAATTGGTGACTGATGGTATGCTGAACGGCCTCTGGAAGCTCAGCCTGGTGCATTAAATGGCTGACAAAGTAACGGTAGCCATCTTCACTGGGCACCCGCCCGGCAGATGTATGTGGCTGGCGTAAGTAACCAAGTTCTGTCAGCATCGCCATCTCATTCCGGATGGTTGCCGAACTCATATCCAATTGGTAATGCTCCATAAGACGCATCGAACCGACCGGCTGGGCAGTTTCAATATAATCGCGCAGCACTAGCAAAAGAATTGTTTTTTGGCGGTCGGTAAGATCAATCATAGGCTTTTTTTAGTATATTGGCACTCAGAATATTCGAGTGCCAATATTACCGAATCAATCATAACATGCGAAAAAACGAGCGTCAATAAGAATCGTATTAGAACGTATCGTGGTTTTTTTATGGACATTATGCTTTTGGGCGAGACTTGACAAAACAAGGATATTATTTATAATAGTTCTAAACTTAGAATCATTATAAATAATATTATGCATACAATAACAACCTTAAATTCCGCCCTGCAGCAAGCTGGAATGCGCCTTACTCCCCAGCGTCTGGCCGTATGCAAACTTCTCGTGGAAAGCAATAATCACCCCACCGCTGCCATGATCTACGATCACTTACGGCCACAATTTCCTTCCCTTTCGCTGGCAACCGTCTATAATACGTTGGAAACACTTGTTAACCTGGGCGCCGTGAATGTACTTGGCCACGCAGGTGATGACCACGTTCATTATGATGCGGATATGGAACCACACATAAATCTAGCCTGTGTGAACTGTCACCTCATTGTGGATATTCCATCCGAACATGTTCGACACCTGAATAGCGAAATTAGCCAGGCGTCCGGATATAAATTACTCGGGGCCAGAGTACTTTATTACGGGCTTTGCCCCGATTGCCAGCAAAAATCAAAAGAACCTCCTAAAACCTGGTAAACAAACCACCAAGAGAACCTTATGACAACAACCCCATCCATTCAAATTCCAAAAGAAGGCGATCGCTGCACCGATGTTCTGGCTGACACATTACGCGGTTATCAAGGCATTGAAAAAGTAGAATTCAATGTTGAAAACGGCCAATTGAGGGCGATTTACGACCCTCGCATACTCTCCAATGAAAACGCAATGCAGGTTATTCGTCAGTCTGGGCAAGTAGCCGCGATCCGCGCCGCGCAATGCGCAACCAAGCGAGAGAACGGCCTTCCCGCTTGCGCCCATTGCGCGGGAGCAATGGGTAAGCAATTACTCGCCCAATACCAGGAAGCAGCATCCCTGCCCACTACAAATTTCCAAAACGGTGTCATTACTGCCGCACTAAATAGGCCATCGAATCTGAATGGCGATGCGACAGAAGTGGAATCCACATTTTTGGGGAAGCCGAAGGAAGTTGACAAAAAAACGGTTGTTTCAGTCGAAAGACTCGAAATCATTTTTACGATAGTCAACGCAGTCACAGGGATGGCCGCATGGATTGGTGCCATGTCTGGATTACATCCGCTGGCAGTTGGCATACTATATGGTGTCTCCTATGTGACTGGTGGTTATTTTGGCGTAATGGCTTCCATTCAAGCACTCAAGGAAAAATCCCTGAACGTAGATCTGCTCATGCTGCTTGCAGCAATCGGGGCAGCATACGTCGGCTCGCCGGCTGAAGGAGCGATGCTGCTTTTCCTCTTCTCGCTCTCTAACACGCTCCAAACCTTTGCCATGGACCGCAGCCGCAAAGCCATCGAGAAATTGCTGGACTTACGTCCGTCTGTGGCAACCGTCCGGCGCGGCTCTCGACTGGTAACTTTGCCAATCGAACAATTAACCCTGGGAGATATAGCCATTGTTCGGCCAGGCGAGCGATTTCCAATAGATGGTGAAGTGATTTCAGGGGAATCTGATGTAGATCAGGCCACTATTACTGGCGAATCGATGCCGGTACACAAGATGGCTGGAGATGGTATCTTCGCATCAACGCTTAACGGCAACGGTTCCATCGAAATCCGTGTTACCCGCATGGCCAAAGATACAACACTGGCGCGCATCGTCCAAATGGTAGAAGAAGCTCAGTCAACAAAAGCCAGTACACAACGCATGCTCGATACCCTTGAAAGCTATTATGCCATTTTTGTGTTGGGCGCAGCGGGCCTGCTTATATTCATACCCTGGCTGCTGCTCGGTAATGACTTTCAGACCACCTTTTACCGTGCCATGACCTGGCTCGTGGTAGCGTCACCGTGTGCGCTGGTTATATCAACCCCTGCTAGCATTCTCTCGGCAATTGCCAACGCAGCCAAAAACGGAGTGTTATTCAAAGGTGGTGTTCACCTGGAAAAGACTGCCACTCTCAAAGTGCTGGCCTTTGATAAAACAGGCACCCTGACCAGCGGCAAACCTACTTTGAATGAAATCTTCCGTTATACCGACGAAATGGATGAAAATACATTGCTGCGCTTCGCTGCTGCTCTTGAAATGCGTTCAGAACACCCGTTAGCAAAATCCATTGTCCAGGCAGCGCACGACCGTAATTTGAGCCTGCCCACATCCACAGATTTCCGCGCCATTCCAGGGCAGGGTGTGGAAGGACGCGTAAATGAGAGGCACTTCTGGATCGGTAATGAACGCATGTTTACAGAACGCGATGTTCAATTACCCGCCGATCTATTAATCCAGGCGCGTAAAATGGAAGATGAAGGCCAAACTGCGATGTTCGTTTACTCCATGCCCAATTTCTTGGGATTGCTGGCGGTTTCAGATACGCTCCGCCCGGATGCCATCGAAATGATCAAGGGTCTCAAAACTGCTGGGATAGAACGCGTCGTCATGCTTACCGGGGATAACCCGCGTGTTGCTGCCAAAATCGCAGCCAGGGCGGGTGTGGATGAATACCACGCCGGGCTTCTGCCGCAAGACAAGGTAACGGTACTCAAAGCCTTGCAAAACAAATACGGACCTGTGGCGATGGTGGGGGATGGAGTAAACGATGCCCCATCGCTTGCAACCGCCGATATTGGCATTGCCATGGGTGGAGGCGGCACCGATGTAGCCATTGAAACTGCTGACGTAGTCTTGATGTCCGAAGACCTGCGCAAGATACCCTTCGCAATCGGGCTGGCCCGGCAAGCAGAAAAAGTAGTTTGGCAGAACCTGATTTTTGCCATGGCCGTCATCGTTGTTTTAATCGCATCCGCTTTTGGCGCCAGACTACCCCTGCCATTAGGAGTGTTGGGGCATGAAGGCAGCACTGTTCTGGTTGTGCTGAATGGCCTGCGCCTGCTGAGATACAAACTGGCGTAAACAAAACCTGCATCCACGGAGACATTCACGGTGAAATACTCCTACCAATACAGAGATAATTCTTTCTCATTTGATCTCAATCCCTCCGGCACAACCTGGCAGGCGTTGTATAACGACCAGATTGTCGAGGTAGAATTGATCCGCGCCGAAGCCGGACAGCTTGACTTTTTATTGGACGGGAAACCTGTCAGCGCCGTAGTTTCAATAGACAGAGCAAATCGATGGGTGACGGTAAACGGCCAAACATTGTTGTTGGAACAATCCGACCCAGTGCGCAAAAAAACGCTAACCAGTGCCAAGCCAACCGGCCAACTAATCGCACCCATGCCTGGGCAGGTAAGAGCGGTACAAGTTACAGAAGGCGAATTGGTAAAAAAGGGCCAGACACTTGTGATCGTTGAAGCCATGAAAATGGAGATGAAAATCACCGCGCAGTTTGATGGATGGGTCAAGATGTTATCGGTGCAAGTTGGGAAAACAGTGGAACGTGATCAGATACTGGGTGTCATTCAAGAATCTTCTGACCCTGCCTGACACATCGATTAATTCACCCCAATAAACTGATATATTCCATAAAGGAATTAAAATGCCAGGGTTATATTTTGAAGATCTGAAAGTTGGCCAAAAGATCAAGCACACCAATGGGCGCACAGTAACCGAGATGGATAACGTGTTATTCTCCATGTTAACCATGAATTCTCAACCCCTGCACAGTAATGAACACTTCGCATCCAGTACCCAGTTTGGACAGCGGATCGTCAACGGAATATTCATCCAGGGGTTGGTGGTTGGCCTTAGTGTACCGGAATTAACCGAGGGAACAATCATCGCAACACTCGGTTATGATCGCGTGGTCAGCCCAAATCCGACATTTCATGGCGACACAATTTATGCAGAAACAGAAGTGTTGGAAAAACGCGATTCCAAATCAAAACCGGAGATAGGTATTGTGCGTCTTAAACACTGGGGACGAAAACCGGACGGTACCATCGTGATCGAACTAGAACGAACAGTGATGTTCCTCAAAAAGAATAACCTCTGATCCATCCATGCAAACCCGCCAGGTTCTGGTCGGTTTGTAACAAGCGGGAGAATTTATGCACTCAAGACGCGCTCTACTGTACATGCCCGGCGACGACTGGAATAAGATCAACAAAGCCATTACGCTAAATGTGGATTCAATCTGCATGGATATGGAGGACGGCACTGCCCTCAATCGTAAAACATATGCGCGCGCCACTATTGCCAAAGCCTTAAGCGAGCTGCCGTTTGGAAAATCTGAAAAGCTGGCACGTATCAATGCGGTTGGCTCAGGCTTCGAGAAAGATGATATCGAAATGGTTCTACCATGCCAGCCAGATGGTATCGTCATCCCCAAGATCGAGACACTCGCTCAAATTCAATGGGCCAGCGAAATCATCGAAACAGCAGAGCTTTCCAATGGATGGGCGCTGAATTCGATCCGCATACTGGTAGGCGTGGAAACTGCCAAAGGCATCATTAATCTAAAGGAAATCGCCTCACATCCGCGCCTGGATGGGCTGATCTTTGGGGCAGAGGATTTTGCCGCCAATATCGGGGCAACCCGCTCACGCGCCGCCTGGGAAGTGATGTACGCACGCAGCGCGGTTGTCACACATGCCGCCGCCTTCGATCTGCAAGCCATAGACATGGTCTTCATTGATTTCCGCGATACGCTTAATCTAAAAATTGAAGCAGCGATGGGCGCGGCAATGGGATTCACAGGCAAACAAATCATTCATCCATCCCAGGTAGGACCCGTACAAGAAGCCTTTACACCATCCGAACAGGATATCACCTACGCCAAACGCGTGGTGGAAACCTTCGAAGCACACCAGGCAGAAGGAACTGGCGCTTATGAACTAGATGGTAAAATGATCGACATGCCTCTGGTAAAGAACGCACAAAAAGTATTGGAAAGGGCAAAAGCAGCTGGTAAGAACTGAACTACCCAGATAGATTCTGGCTGCTGCCATGGCCATATTGCCAGATTTGCCCGTGAAAAATAATCGAGGGTAATCTTGATCTCAGTTTTATTTGGTCTTTTATCTGCTCTATCATGGGGCGGTGGCGATTTTGTAGGCGGTCTCGCCAGCCGCAAAACCGGCCCATATCGAGCCGTCTTATACGGAGAAGCCTTTGGGCTTCTTCTGCTTTTTGGTATGGGAGTGTTTTTGCATGAGCCAGTGTTGTCAATGCAAAAAATTCTATTGGCTGGATTTGCCGGAGCCATTGGTTCCTTTGGCCTATTGACGCTGTACAGAGCGCTGGTGGCCGGCAAAATGAGCATCGCCACATCAGTTTCAGCGCTGTTAGCAGCGGCACTACCTGTGTTGGTAGGCACTCTAACGGATGGGTTCCCCTCAGCCACAAAGATGTCAGGCTTTGCCTGTGCATTGGCTGCAGTCTGGCTGGTTGCACAGGATGACAGCGGGAAAACCCAAATGATGCGCCTCGCCGATCTGCGCCTTCCACTTTTGGCAAGCCTGTGCTTTGGAACATATTTCATCATCATGCACCAGGCCAGCGATAAAACTGTGCTCATGCCTATGATCGCCTCGCGTACAGGGGGGATGCTAATCCTGCTGGCTTTTGTGTTAACGCGCAAGGAAAGCTGGCAAGTAACCAGGTCAGCATGGCCGTTGATCGGTCTCAATGCCATTCTGGACGTCGGCGGCAATGCTTTTTACATTTTGGCGGGTCAGGCAGGCAGAATGGATGTTGCCGCTGTGCTTAGTTCGCTATATCCCGGAACGACCGTTCTGCTGGCCTGGCTTATCTTGAAAGAGAAAATAAACCGGCTGCAATGGCTTGGGATTGTGTCCGCGCTACTGGCGATTGGCCTCCTGACAATTTGAAATTGACTCTCCCCTATGAAAATGTTATAATCTCTTCATCCGAGAGGAGTAGGCCACTGGTTTGCTGATAGAGAAGGAAGTCACTTGCTGGAAGCTTCCGCAGCCCCCACCGCCGAACGTCGCCCGGAATAATGCCGAAGAATATTTACTGGCCAATCATTTCTAAACCAGGCAATACTAGACCGGCACGGAAAATCCCGTTATCGATTAGCCTGATGTTTGTCAGGCACAAAGAGCGCCAGTATCTGGCGAATCGAGGTGGTACCGCGGAAGACTTCGTCTTTCGTCCTCACTGGACGAAAGATTTTTTTATTTAAATGGATCAGCCAAGGAGCGCGAATGAACACATACGAACTTCCAAAGACTTACGATTTCAAAGATACCGAGAAGCGTATCTATGCAATGTGGGAAAAGGGCGGCTACTTCCAACCGCACAACGACCCGAACAAGCCCGGTTTCGATCCGGCTATAAAAACTTTTGTCATCACCATCCCCCCCCCAAATGTGACTGGCGAACTGCACACCGGGCATGCCATGTTCGTCAGTATCGAAGATCTAATGGTGCGCTACCACCGCATGAAAGGCTTTTCAACACTTTGGGTACCGGGTACTGACCATGCCGGCATCGCCACCCAATTAATGGTCGAACGCCAATTGATCAAAGAGGGCACCAGCCGCGAACAGGTCGGGCGCGAAGAATTCCTTCGCCGCACCTGGGATTGGAAACATAAATATGGTGGCATGATCACAAGCCAGATCCGCCGCATGGGTGCATCCTGCGACTGGACACGCGAACGTTTTACCATGGATGAAGGCTTATCGAAAGCAGTACGCGAAGCCTTCGTGCGCCTGTATGAAACCAATAAAATTTACCGTGGTCCGCGCCTGATTAACTGGTCTCCGGGACTTAAGACAGCCGTCTCTGATCTGGAAGTCGAATATTCCGAAGAACCCGGCACGTTATATTTCTTCAAATACATGCTGGCATCCCAGGATGGATCCACGAATACCAGCAGCGAATACATCCCGGTTGCCACCACCCGCCCAGAAACCATTTTAGGTGATACGGCGGTGGCTGTGCACCCGGAAGACGAACGCTATCAAAAGTTCATCGGTCGAATGGTAGTGGTGCCTATTCTCGGGCGTGAAATCCCGGTAATTGCTGACGAGTATGTGACGCGCGATTTCGGCACTGGCGCACTCAAAATCACACCCGGTCACGATCCCAACGACTACGAGATCGGCCAGCGCCATGAGTTGCCAGTGATCTCAATGCTCGATCGCGAAGCGAAAGTGACCGAAGTGGGCGGCCCATACGCCGGGTTGGATCGCTTCGCTTGCCGCAAAAAGCTGTGGGCAGACATGAAAGCCGCCGACCTGGTGATCAAAGAAGAACCATACACACTCAATGTGCCGCGGTCGCAGCGCGGCGGAGAAATCATCGAACCAATGATATCCACCCAATGGTTCGTGCGCATTCAGGAACAAGCCGAAAAGGGCATATCAGCTGTCAAAAACGGCCGTATCCGCATTGTACCTGAACATTTCGAAAAGGTTTACTTCAACTGGCTGGAAAACATTACCGATTGGTGCATCAGCCGCCAATTGTGGTGGGGACACCGCATCCCGGTCTGGTACTGTGCCGACTGCGGCAAACAGACCTGTACCCGTACCGACCCAACGGCATGTGCCCATTGCGGTTCGATAAAAATCGAACAAGACCCCGACGTACTGGATACCTGGTTCTCATCAGGATTATGGCCATTTTCCACACTCGGCTGGCCGGATGAAACACCAGACCTAAAGTATTTCTACCCCACCAGCTATATGGAGACTGGCTACGACATCCTGTTTTTCTGGGTTGCCCGCATGATCATGAGCGGACTTGAGTTCACAGAAGAAGCTCCGTTCCATACTGTTTATCTGCACGGTCTCATTCGCGATGAACACGGTCAAAAAATGTCAAAAACCAAGGGTAACGTGATCGACCCACTGATCGTCATGGATGAACTGGGTACAGATGCCTTGCGATTTACCCTGTTGGTAGGCTCCACCCCCGGCAAAGATTCCAACTTGAGCCTGAAAAAAGTGGAATCAAACCGCAACTTTGCCAACAAGCTTTGGAATGCCGGGCGATTTGTAATCAACGCCATCACTGCCCAAGAATTACCCCCAGACCAACGGGCAGAATGGACTTTGGCCGATTCGTGGATATGGGCACGATTACAAAACCTGATTCGTGATGTAGAGCGCCTGTTTCAAACATTCCAATACGGGCAAGCTGGACAATTAATCTACGACTTCGTGTGGAGCGATTTTGCCGATTGGTACCTGGAAATTGCCAAGAACCAACTGGCGCAGGGTGGCTCGCGTGCTGCTCTAACTGCCGAAACCCTTCTGCGCGTGTTCGATGCTTCACTGCGCCTCTTACACCCATTTACCCCCTTTGTGACCGAGGAAATCTGGGGACATTTGCGCAATGCCACACGCACATCCACACTGGCCGCACAAATTCAAAACTGGCCAGATGTATTAATGATAGCCCATTGGCCCGAAGCCCATCCCGATGAAGGTTGGGAAGCTGGGAAGGTTGCCAGCTTTGAACAGGTACAGGAAGTGATTCGCACCATCCGCAACTTGCGCGCCGAGAAAAATGTTAAACCAGGCCTCAAGTTAGCTGCGATTCTTGTAGATTCAGGTACCATCATCGCGCAAGAAACCAAAATTATCGCAGCTCTGGCTGGTCTCGATGAAACCAAACTAATCATCCATCAAAAACTGGATGCAAAGCCCGAAGGTCACATTGGACTGGTGGCGGGTTCAGTGGAAATCTTCCTACCACTGGCCGATTTCGTTGACCCAGTCGAGGAACGCGCCCGCTTGCTAAAAGACCTGGCCGATTCAGAGTTGCACATCACTCGCCTGGAGAAACTACTCTCGAGCGATTTCGCTAACAAAGCACCTGCCGCGGTAGTACAAAAAGAGCGAGAAAAACTGGCTGCATACAGAGAAACATCTGAAAAGATCAAATCACAGGTTGGATAAGGTGATTGTGGAGGCGGTTGCTCAACCGTCTCCACAATTTTAATGTAAAATTATAAGGTAAGATTTATCCAGATTTTAGGAGGTCGCCGAATGAATAACGTGGAAAAGAAATTGGTTGAGCTTAAAGTACGTCTGGCGGAAATTAACGACCTGAATATGGCTTCTGCCTTGCTGAGTTGGGACCAGGCTACGTATATGCCTCGCGGCGGTGCCGAAGCGCGCGGCCGCCAATTAGC
>CAIMZS010000570.1 GCA_903846015.1 uncultured Anaerolineae bacterium
CTGATGCTTCGGTTGCTATGATGCTCAAACGCCAGCAAACGAGTTACAAACCGATATTTGAGCTTATTGACTTTTTTGTTAATGTGGAGCATCGTCAGGGTAGAGGCATTTTTGCTGAGGCTATGGTAAAAGTTCGTGTAAATGGCGAAATCCTCCATACTGCCGCAGAGGGAAATGGGCCTGTGAATGCACTGGATACGGCTTTAAGGAAGGCGCTTTTGCCGACCTATCCAGTGTTGGCTGAATTCCATCTCGCGGATTATAAAGTTCGTATTTTGGATTCTGAAAATGGCACTGAAGCGATTACCCGGGTATTGATCGATACTCAAAATGGCACCACCCGTTGGAGTACAGTGGGGGCTAGCGCTAATATTATTGAGGCATCCTGGCAAGCCCTGGTGGATTCTATTGAATATGGAGTAATGATTGTAAATCCTCTTTAAACCCGAGAAAGATATTGCGAGATATTTCTATACAAAAATTGAATTATTATGAGGATCATTTTATGCAGGCAAACATAGTATTACTTCCAGGGGATGGTATTGGTCCAGAAATTGTTTCTGAGGCTGTTCGAGTTTTAGGTGCAGTTTCTGACAAATACGGCCATACTTTTTCCTTTACAGAACATTTGATGGGGGGATGTTCTATCGACAAATACGGTTCATCGCTTACAGATGAGACACTGGCAGATTGTCAGGCTTCTGATGCTGTGTTACTTGGGGCAGTAGGTGGACCGAAATGGGATGATCCTATGGCCAAGGATCGACCAGAACGAGGTTTATTAGCTCTCCGTAAAGGGTTAGGTGTTTTTGCCAACCTCAGGCCTGTTAAGGTTCACCCTGCTTTGATAGATTCTTCACCTTTGAAACCGGAGAAGCTGAAGGGTGTTGATATCCTGGTAATTCGCGAATTAACAGGAGGTCTATATTTCGGTTGGCCTAAGGGGAGAGACTCTAAGGATGGCCGAATGCGTGCCGTTGATACGCTTGAATATTATGATTATGAAATTCGTCGTGTGATTGAGTTGGCTTTTCGCCTGGCTTTGGGAAGAAAGAAAAAAGTAACATCTGTAGATAAAGCCAACGTACTTGAGACCTCGCGATTGTGGCGTCAGATCGCTGTCCAGGTCGGTAGTGATTATCCAAGCGTGGCTTTGGAACATGTTTTAGTTGACACCGCTTCTATGCGCTTAATAACCGGGCCCGTCCATATGGATGTTGTCGTCACAGAAAATATGTTCGGCGATATTCTAACTGACGAGGCTTCAGTTTTGGCAGGATCCATGGGTATGCTGCCTTCGGCAAGTTTAGGCGCAAGCGGACCTGGCCTTTATGAACCGATTCATGGGTCAGCACCTGACATTGCTGGAAAGGGTATCGCTAACCCGATTGGAACGATACTTTCTTGTGCGATGCTCTTACGCCACTCTCTCCAACTTGAGAAGGAGGCTGAGGCCATTGAGCAAGCAGTCGACGAGACGATCACATTTGGCGCACGAACTGGCGATTTGGGTGGAAAACTATCCACCCGGCAAATGGCAGATGAAATAATAACGCGAATTTAGATTGAAGGCTTTCCAACTGGAAAGCCAGAACTATACCTGCGAAGGATAACAAATGGTATTTCTCTTTGCAGAAAAAGATAGATCTGGGATAATTGAAGGCGCAACCAAATGACAAA
>CAIMZS010000571.1 GCA_903846015.1 uncultured Anaerolineae bacterium
ATCTGGTCGCGCCAGTGGTTCTGCAGTCCTGCCGGGCAAACGATCAGCACCGTTCGCGCGCGGTTGCGCACGATCAGTTCCTGGATCACCAGCCCGGTTTCGACAGTTTTCCCCAAGCCGACATCGTCCGCGATTAACAAATTAGCGCGCGGCATCTGAATGGCGCGCACCAATGGGTCCAACTGGTAATCTTCGATATCAATACCGCTGCGAAAAGGGGCCTGCAGGGCGCGTGTGTCCGCCGAGGAAACCGCGCCCCAACGTACCGCATTGAGAAAGGCATCCTGCACTTTCGGATGATCAAAGCCACCGAAGGGGGCTGGCAGGCCAAGTTTTTCCTCAATTCCCGTGCCGGGTTCAATCTCCCAGATGACCTGCAGAGTCTCACCCAGTCCGTCATCTTCGATCGAGTTCAGGCTGAGCAGGTGTTGGCCAGCTTGCATCTCCGTTGCCAGGGGCGTAACGGACAACGAGCTCTTCTGCACATCCGCGACAACATAACGGCGCTGGCGAACCGTGACGATCTGTCCTTGTTCTGGAACAACCTGTTCTTGGTTTAATGTCATCAGCCGCAACCCCGCAGATCATTTATAAAGCCTGAACGGAAGGCTTTTCCCAATAGCGCCCGCAAACGAACCGTGTCAAAAGTATAGCCTATCTTATGCTTTTGTACGTGAAGAATGGCATAAATTGGGTAAAGTCAAAGAAACCATCGATTATCACCAATTTGACCGGCAAAATCAGGCTGGATTTAATGGAATAACCGAGACCGTCAGTAAATACAAATGTCCTTTAGTTCCCAGGCGGGCTCGTTTTCCTAATCCCTGCATTCCCAGGTGATATGCCAGGGCTGGCCGCTGGTGTTCTGGGTTACCAGGTAATACACACCGGCCTTGACGGCCTGTAGGGACTGGCCTTCCAGAGGACCTGTCAAATCCATCTTCATTTCATTGGCGATGTTCTGACACTCCGCCCCGCACAAATCCAGGATAAGCGAAGCTACGCCGATGCTGCCTGGTTCCACCTGCCAGTGAAAGACCGATTTCTGGCAGGCTGGCAGTTCATAATTGGCGGTCACCAGGTTGCCAGCACCCTGAATGTCAATGCCTTTGGCCACAGGCGCGCTGCCATCCTGACATTCCACGCGCAAGGACCAGGCTTCGGTGGTGTTCTCGGAAGCGAAATAATATTCGCCGCCTGAAAGGGGCTGCAGCGTGGAACCATTCATACCATTCGCGCCAGGGTCCATCATCATATCGTTGACCAGCAAAGTATCGGATTGCGACCCCTTTTTATACATGGTCAGGATCAGCGACGCTGCGCCAAACGATGACGGTGCAACTTTCCAGAAAAATACGGCTTTTCCGCAGGCCGGTAAACTGACGTTATCCGTAACTGTCTTTCCTGAACCCTTGATCTCAGCCAGCAGAACCGGCTCGCTGTATGCCGGCTGGGTCGCAGTGGGGATTTCAGTGGGTTGCGGCGTGCTGGTGGGTGGGGCATCCGGAACCGGGGTGTTGATGGCTGCACTGGTATTTTTCGCCGCTGGCAGCGGTTGGGCGGGCTCAAGCGGCGAGCTTTTTCCACAGGCAAGAGACACGACAATCAATAGCAGCAGGCTGATTAGGGGGATATTATTTTTCATTTTTCCTCATTTTCTTTACTTACAGACGCTCAGAATTTCGACCAATACCCCGTTTTGGGAGGCC
>CAIMZS010000572.1 GCA_903846015.1 uncultured Anaerolineae bacterium
ATTTTCATATCCTTGGTTTTTTTCGTCCAAGGATACGCGATTTCTCCCAGTTGTCTAGATGTAAGATGCGTTCACCCTGGCCATGCCCCAACCAACCCTTGCAGCAGTGGGGTAAAGTGAATGGATGTTGCCCACAACGTTTCATACATAGCCCATGCGGGCCAATGCATCACATCGACGAAAGATCAAGAATTTGGATTTTCCGAAGTATTCTTGCGATCTTATTTGTTTCGAAAACCTAAATTACCTGACCAACGGTTCCATAGTGCTTCGTGCAGTCTATATTGTACGTAGTAATATGAGAAGATTATTGAGGTGCTTTTGCGAAGAAAACTGCGGAAATTTATAGAGTCTCGAACAAAGTGAGACTGGCCTGATTCAGAGACGTACTCAACTGCAAGTTGTTCCAATCACTGATGTGCTGTACAAAATACCTGTAGGTTTATCGGTCCAAAATCTCCATGAAACTGTAAACCGTGATGGCCGGGTTTTTAGTTTGTAACTGTTTCAAAAAAGCAGTATTGACCGGCTGCCGGCTGTCACGCTGAAACGCACTCGCAAACTGACTTGTTCGCGAGATTGCAGCGTGGCGAAGGGCCAATTGACCAGTACAGACTGGTTAGAGTCGATGCACCCGGCTTGCCCGCAAAGCTGGCCCAGCAGTAGAAAAACACTCGAGTTCATAACCAGCCTGCCGCCAATTTAGCACGGATGTTTCGACCCACCAGGATAGGCACGGATGATCTGTTCCAATTCCGATTGTTTCGCGCGTGTGTTCAATTTGCAGACGCGAGATCGCGACTGCAAATGTAGTTGGGGACTATTTGCTTTTCCTTTGAATACCGGATGCGGGTAGGCTGGCATCCATTGCGTTTATCCGCCGATAGGTTTGGCCCACCAGGGAATTTCTGCTGGTTTGTCTTCATAATCTTCCACGCGCCACTCATCGCGCCATTCCACCAATGGACGCTCGCCATCAAAGCGGATGAGCAGCCAGGTGTAAGTAGATAGCGCCGAATTCCATTTCAGACCTTCCACTTTTTCTTTCGGTGCGCCATCCATCCAGCGGTCGCCCAGCGCTATATACAGGTCTTTCTTGAAAGGGTGTTGGAATACGGAACTGAATTGGCTGTCGAAGCTGTTGCGCTGCGTGTCGCCATCGCAGGCATCGCCGAATTCGATCCACGGCCCGTGGATCAGTTGGGCAGTGGCGGCTTCGCTGGGGTTGGAGTTATAACCGGTGGTGCCGGAGGTCAGCATATAAAAGCGGCCATCGCGCCGGAACAGGGCTGGGGCTTCGCGCCCGAAAGGCGGCCCGGAGCGCGGGAAGTGTGCGGAATAGTAACCGTTCACGTTCAAGTAGTCTTCGGTCAAGTCGGCGATGATGATCTCGGTGTGGACCCGCCCAAAGATGATGTAGGCCTTGCCATCGGTGGGGTCACCGTACAGGTCAAAATCGCCGGTGTTCATGCCCAACGGCTTGACCGTGTGAATTAGACGAAACGGCCCTGTGATTTTATCTGAGACGGCAATGCCCATGTACTGGGTGCTCCAGTCATCCGGGTTTTCGTCCGTGCCGGCAAACTTCGCCCACATGACAAACTGCTTGTTACCCTTGTTATAAAGGATGTGTGGACGATCCATGATGCGCTTAGGGTGCAGTGGACTGCGTGGGTCGTCCTCTACGGCCGCCAAAATTACGCCTTCGTCCTTCCAGTTATACAGGTCTTGAGATGAATAGCAGCGCACTCCGGAGTGCCACAGCCCGGTCTCGACGGTTGTATTCTCTTTATTTTCGCCATACCAGTAGAAGGTGCCTTCGTGAAACAGCACAGAACCGCCGTGAGCCTGGATGGGTTTGCCATTGGTATCCAGCCATTTCTGGCCTGGTTTAAAGCTGTTTAGCATATTTTGCTCCTGATCATTTTTGGATTTTGAATGAGGCTGTTAATCGAATATCACGCGCCGATGCGCCAAGGTGAACCTGATATTCTCCTGGCGCAATTTCCCAGGCTTGCGTCTCAACATTCCAGAAGGAGAGTGGGTGTTCGACTGAACCCGGCTCAAGGACAACTGTCACCTGCTTGCTTTCACCTGGTTGAATGGCAATCCGCGCCCAGCCAGCCAGGCGTTTGAGCGGCCCTGCAATGTGGGCGGGCAGGCAAAGATAAACCTGCGCCACATCCACGCCCGCGCGGCTGCCGATATTGCTGATCTCAAAAGAGATGCAGATTGGTCGTGTGCCATCTGTCTCAACTGAGTCTAGCAATAGATTGGCGTATTCAAAGGTGGTATAGGAAAGTCCATAACCAAACGGGTACTGCGGTACGATTTCGTACCTGTCATAACCGCGGTAGCCAACAAACAGCCCCTCGGAATAATATACCTTATCTTCGACACCCGGATACTGAGCGGGTGTCGAAACCGGGGTTTGCGCCAGGTTGCGCGGAAAAGTAAGCGGAAGCCGGCCCGATGGGTTGACATCCCCAAACAATATGCGCGCCAGGGCGCTTCCCTGCTCCTGCCCGGCGTACCAAGCTTCAAGGATGGCCGGGACAACCGCTTCCCAAGAGGCCACATCCACCGGTCCGGCATTCATCAATACAACCAGAGTGTTGGGGTTGGCCGCTGCCACCGCGCGGATCAGATCGGCCTGCCCATTGGGCAGTTCCATATTAGGGCGGTCAATCTCCTCCGTTTCGTAGGTGCGGGCAACAACGATCGCCAGATCGCTTTTGGCGGCCAGCGCGGCGGCCTGTTGGATGGCACGAGAGAGCAGTCCTTCAGGTAACTGCCAGCCCAGGCGCAGCATGGCCTCGTTGAAGTGCAGCCCATCCACCATAAAATTGGAGTATTCAAGACGAAGCGCACAGGTTTGAGCTGTGATTCTCGAAACTTGCACAGAATAGACGGATGCCTGGC
>CAIMZS010000573.1 GCA_903846015.1 uncultured Anaerolineae bacterium
CCAGCCTGGAAAGAATCTGTACGGTTAGGGAAGTATGCCAAAAGTCGGATTGAATCATCCGTATTCTATGAAACCTTGCGGCAAGCCATTCCATCCGATGGGGATGATCAACAGCGCCTTTTGAACGATTCTCTGTTGCTGCGTGCCCGGCGGGATGGTATTTTCGTTTTACGCGCCATCAGGCTGCTGATCAGCACCGAGGGCGGCGCCGACCGTGAAACATTGTCGACCGCAATTGAAAACCTGCAAAGCCGCAACCAGGCTCACCATGCTATTGCGCTTGAAGCGCTCGAATCGGTCCGCGAAATCAAGCTTGTTCGCCCGTTGTTCCGAATTTGGGAGCAAGGGCAGGAAGCAAAATCAACTCTTAGCGAACATGAAGCCATCGCGCTGCTTCTAAATGAAGAAGACACTTGGCTGCGGGAGTGTGCAAATTATGTTATTTTTTCAAAGGATAAAACTATGGAACCCCTGACCAGTCTTTCGATCATGGATCGCGTGCTCATATTGCGACGTGTGCCTTTGCTGGCAGACCTGGCACCCGCAGAGCTGAAACGCGTGGCTGAAATTTCCACCGAGCTGGATTTTTCCGATGGCGATATGATCTGTGAACAGGGTGAGCCCGGCGATGAACTGTATGTAATCGTTTCTGGTGAAGTGCGCGTGCTGGTCAATCATCCGGGCCAACCGGAAAAGGAAATTGCACGCCGTGTGGCAGGTGAGGTGGTAGGCGAGATGTCCATCATCAGTGGCGACATGCGCGTCGCTTCTGTCAGTGCTACAGGTGATGTGCGTATCCTGTGCCTGGATCGCCTGAGCTTCGAAAGCCTGTTACGAGAACGGCCCGAGGTCAGTATGGCTGTCATGCGCGAGTTGTGCAACAGGCTGAAACAGATGATGTAATGGCAGGGATAAGACCAGAGTGTCTGGTAAATTGATCCAAACGGCTCAATTTTAGGTAGTAACAAATCGCAGACTACCACATTCTTTTAAATTATGCGGGTCACGACAAGGTGCCAGGTGCTGTTTTATGGCACACGTCTCTAACTTTGTGAAGACAGAACATTATACGAATGTTCGGCTTTGGAAGCACACTAATCCAGCCGTAGCCGTTGGTAGGTTCAGTGGTTTTGGGGTTTATAACACAACCCACCTTTTGCTCAAGCAAAAGCAGGATGAAGCAATAGTTTCATGTCCGGTTCTGTGCCAACGGTGGGGCAACCGTCTCGCCGACCGGCATTAGGCGCAGCGCTTTGTCAATTGCAGACAAAGTACATCATACATCACCTTGTTGCAATATTTTTCTTCCCTGATGAAGTAAACAACTCCTGCAACCAGCAGACCCGCGATGGGTGCCAGCGCGAATCCTTATAGCCAGCCATGCCCTCGGTTCCCGGCAGTACACCGAGCCCAGGCCGTACCACTAACAGAATCAGCCAATCGATAATGACCGCATCAACCAGATTAAAAAATATCAATACGATCACAATGCTGGCAAAGATATCGAAGAAGGATGGCGGGGTTCCGAGCACCAGTTCGAGCCGGATTACATCATATACCATCGCGCTGACCATCATCCCAAAAAAATGGCGAATACGAAGTGCTGGCGTTGGGCCTTCTGGCTAATTGGCCCCCACCTGGCTTTGACATCGGGCGGGTAGTTTTTGAGCCACATCTCTTTGTTTGTCATCAAGCTGACCGCGATCATAATGTTTAGGACCGTACCAATTAGCATTCCGGTTACTAAACTTTCACTGATGATAATTTCCTAATTCATTGTCCGCATCCGTATGTCTGGAACATAATAATTTCCGGTCCACCATTGGTAAAGTGAAAGACCTGCATCACGCAAATAGTGGCGAACGGTTTGCATTATTGTACAAAGTGTAATGGGCAGCAATAGCGCGAACAAAATTCCTATTAATCGGAGCCAATTTACTGGTCGGATTCCGCCTGGATAAATCCATTTTCATCCGACTATTACACATAGGCAGGGCTTTCCCTTACGATAGTCCCGGTTCCAGCACGAGAAAAAAAGCTTTTCTTTGCTCCCTTTGCGACTTTGCAGTGAACCCGGGTTTGTGTATGCCCATTTCTTGACGAA
>CAIMZS010000574.1 GCA_903846015.1 uncultured Anaerolineae bacterium
CCGCCATTATTAATTATTAGATTCAATTGCCAGACTAAGTCGATGGAACGTACCCTGCTGATTTTATTGATTTATAATTCAACCAGACACACCTGCCTCTCTTTTCTTAAAAATGGAAATTTGCATATCAAGCTGCTCAACCCATCTGCCCAACGCAATCCCAATTCCAGAACGGTAGGGTAAACAACATGACAATTCGCAAGAAAATACTCCTCGGGCTGCTGGTCATTCCTTTGATACTGGGCATGTCGCTGGCGATATGGCAAATAAGCCCAAGCGATCCTCACAACGGGATTGAGCTGCTTTTTTTGATCTTTGGACTACCCATTTTGATTCTCAACTACCTGGAATGGTATGCCCCAACAATTCTCGATGATATATTCGGAACAACGATCCATACCATCCATCCCCCCAAGAATGCCAATACCATTGGCGCTAACCAGGTTGCTGGCGCTATTGCGGCGAAACCCGGCTGGCAAATGGTAGCTGTGATGGCCACCTTGCTGTTCGTTGGCATTGCCCTGGGCGCAGGAGGATTGACTTTGCTTGCTAAAAACAATCCTGCAATTCCCTCCACAGCAACTCAGATCGTTTCAACTTCTGCCCCTAAGAAAACCAGAACACCTGTCGCAACCAACACCGCAACCGTTGAACCGACAAACCCACCCGATATTTTTGAAACGATGATACCTACTGAACCTGGCCTGCCTCTGCTCGACCCAACCCCAAGCTTAACATCCGCTGCTCCGAACAACACACCGGGCACACCACCCAGTACCAACTGTACTGCCCCATCCCAGGTGCAATTTGACATCGTTCAATCTGATGTGCAAGCATTTAATCTTGGCTTCGACATCAAAACGGGTTACCTGGTTAAATCTCCAGATATAGATGGTTTGTGGTTTTTTGGCGCAAAAATCTACGGTACGGATTTTCAAGATGGTGGTTCTGACCCAGGAGTCTGGGCTTTCATGGGTCCGCTGGATTCACCTACCGATATTTTCGCTCTCAACGATGTGGCCTTGCAATATTCTGATTTTGAGCTTGGGCAAAAAGCAACATCTCCGGTAGATATGGAAAGCAATGGGGCCCTGGCGGTTTACGACTGCACAGCTTCCAGTAATTAATAAACACAACAAGGAGAAGCGCACTATGATCATTACCCCTTTACTGGCAGATGGAGATCAGATCTGTGAAATCAGCGCCCGTACCGGTTTCTTCAACGCCGAAGAAGTGCAATGCGTCGAGGAAATCTGGCAGCAGCACATTCAACTTGGCGTCCAAGCGAGCGGATATACTTTTTTTGTTGAAAAAGACGAACATCGTGTGCTTGGATTCGTTTGTGTAGGCCCACGTTCGTTAACGGATCACGTATTTGACCTATACTGGATTGCAGTTGACCCATCAGCCCAACGGGCCGGCATTGGACGGCAGCTCCTGGAAAAAGCCGAACAGACAGTTCGCGAACAAGATGGTCGCATCATGGTGATCGAAACTTCCGGGACAACAAAATACGCTGGAACACGAAATTTTTATCTCTCATGCGGATATCTACACGAAGCCACCTTGCGAGATCTTTATGCAGATGGCGACGACTTGTTCATTTACACCAAGCACATGTAGCTAAATATTCGCCTTTCGATGAAACCTGATTTACGCAAATCGAGCGCATCAGCGTGATAAAACCGTGAAATTTAATGAAAATAACAAAGCCAATAATCGTTGACGATTATCTTCATAGGTACCCGAGTCTCTCAAAAACTGGCGAGCTTTTTTGCCGACAAACAAAATCGGGGGTAGAATGATTATTCGGGCATTTTGGCCTGCCATCGCTATTTAACAGGAAGACCATGTCAGCAGAACTTGCGTCCCCAACAGAATTTACAATGAAGCGCCCACTATTCAACCGGAGCAGCGCTATCCGATGGGTCACCTCGCATGCCACCCAGCACTGGCGCATTATCATTATGCTGTTTGTGGGTGCATTAGGGAATGCCGCTCTAGCCGCAGTTGTACCTCTTCTGGTTGGTGATGCCTTCAACGCCATGTTGAAATCGCCTCCCGATACCAGTTTGCTTCTACCGCTGGCGCTTACAATCGGCGGTACGCAAGTTATACGCGGCGTACTCCAGCTCGGGCGTAACTTCGGCGCAGAACTACTGGGACAACGTCTCGAACGTGAAATCCGAGATGAATTGTATATCACGCTGCTCGGAAAAAGCATGACCTTCCACAGCCTTCAACCTGTCGGCGATACTATGGCGCGCGCCACAAACGATGTTCGCGAAGTAAACTTAATGTTCAGCCCGGGGATCAACTTGGTGATCGGCTCGTTATTTTTCCTGATTATGCCTATCCTATTTGCGCCTCGTTATAACCCGGCCTTGATTATTACCCCGGCTATTTTTGCGATCATTTATTTTATTGCACTGGTACGCTATCTTAGAAATCTTGAACCCATTTCAGATGAAGTCCGCGCCTCCTTTGGCGACATGAACTCACACCTGGCTGAATCGCTGGACGGAGTGGAAACAGTCAAAGGAGCTGCACAGGAAAGTGCAGAGGTAGAGCGCTTCATATTCAATGCCAGGCGAGTACGAGATGCCTTTATCCACCAGGGTGATACTGAGGCCCGGTTTATCGCCTTCCTGCTTTACGGTATCGCCATCGCTGGCGGGCTTACACACGCCCTTTTCCTTTTTCAGAATAATCAATTAAATACGGGGCAAGTAATCGGTTATTTTGGGCTGCTGCGTATGCTTGATTTCCCCACATTCACAGCCACCTGGGCCTACACCCAGGTCTCTATGGGAGTTTCCAGCGCGAAGCGCATCCTTGAATTAATGAACCGCGAAAACAAGCTTGACCAGAACTCCACCGGGAAAACCGCTGAGATGCGCGGTGAAATCGAATTCCGCAATGTGTCGTTTGCCTATCCTGACACCGGAGAAGCCATCCTGGAGAACATATCTTTCACAGTCAAATCCGGGCAGACAGTTGCCATTGTCGGGCAGACCGGTGCAGGCAAAACTTCGCTGGTAAAACTGGTCAATCGGACCTACGATGTCACCTGGGGTCAGATCCTTGTGGATGGAGTGGATGTGCGAGATTGGAATATGGCATCGCTGCGCTCACAAATTTCGATCATCGAACAGGATATTTTCCTTTTTTCGCGCTCGATCAGCGACAATATTGCCTTCGGAAAACCTGGCGCAACCCGAGATGTGGTGGAAACCGCCGCCCTGGCTGCCCAGGCGCATGATTTTATCCAAACACTCGACAATGGCTATGAAACGGTGATTGGTGAACGCGGGGTAACATTGTCTGGCGGTCAACGCCAACGATTGGCGCTGGCGCGTGCTTTTCTCACTGATCCACGTATCCTTATCCTGGATGATTCTACCAGCGCGATCGATTCCGCAACCGAAGACAAAATCCAGCATGCCATTTCAACCGCTGCGAAAGGCCGCACCACCCTGCTAATCACACATCGCCTCAGCCAAATTCGGTGGGCCGACTTGATCCTTGTTATACGAAAAGGAAAGATTGCCGCCATAGGCACTCATGAAGAGCTGATCAATTCTTCCGATGCATACAGCCGCATCTTCCGCTAAAAACGAAAACTTTGCTTTCATCTAGTTCTGGAATCAATAACAGGTAAAACCATCATGGGCTTTTTTGCCGGGTTAAACAACGAAAAATATGATCGACAGTACTCGGACCGTGATCTGGTACGACGCATGGTGGGGTACTTTTCCGTCCAGAAGAAGCGCATGAGCATCATTACTGCACTGGTTGGGGTAATGGCTGCGCTAGGGGCTTCGCTGCCCATCATCGTCAGCCGTATCATGGATCTGCTCAAGAATCACCCAACAACCAACCAGATATTAACCGTTGGTGCGGTGATGGCCACCATCGCTTTTCTAAACTGGGCCTTAAACTGGATGCGGCGCAGCCTGACTGTGCGTGCTGTGGGCGATGTGGTGCTCTCTCTGCGAGTCAAAGCCTTTGCTGCTTCAGCAGAACATGACCTGTCCTTTTATGACCAATTCTCCTCGGGTCGCATTGTCAGCCGTATTACCAGCGACACCAATGATTTTGGCCAACTGGTAGTCATTGTCACGGACGTGGCATCACAGCTCATGCAAAGTGTGATACTGGGTTTTGTGCTGGCGTACACCGAATGGCATTTATTCCTGATCATGCTGACCTTTATGCCGGTTGTTTTTGCCATCGCAATGGGTTTTCGCACTCTCGCAAGAATTGTAACCCGGCGCGGAATGCAAGCGATGGCGGATGTGAATGCCACCATCAAAGAAACTGTCAGCGGCATCGCCGTGGCCAAAAATTTTCGACAGGAACACAGTATTTTTGAGAGTTTCGACGCCGCCAACCAACAGGCGTACAGCGTCAATGTGCGCCGAGGGTTTGTGCTCTCACTCGTTTTCCCGGTGCTCAATGCCATCAGCGGCATCTTTGTGGGCATACTGGTGTATGCCGGCGGTATGAGCGCGGCTCAGGAGACCGTCATCAAGGTGGGTGCCTGGTATTTATTCATTAATTCGCTCGATTATTTTATGTTCCCGATCCTCAACCTGACCTCATTTTGGGCACAAATTCAGAGCGGGCTCTCAGCTGCCGAACGCTCCTTTGCACTAATTGACGCCGATCCCAATGTTGTCCAGATTGCAAAGAATTATGTCCCAACCCTGAAAGGGGGTATTATTTTTGAAAGGCTCAATTTCCGATATACCGACAAGGAACCAATACTACGCGAATTTAGCCTGGATATCCGTCCCGGTGAAAACCTGGCACTGGTGGGGCATACCGGCGCAGGAAAATCATCAATCGCCAAGTTGATCGCACGATTTTACGAATTCCAGGAAGGCCGGCTAACAATCGATGGCATGGATATTCGCAGCCTTGACTTGAAACAGTATCGCCGACAGTTGGGTATCATCTCACAGGTGCCATTCCTTTTTTCGGGAACGGTATCTGAAAACATCAAATACGCAGCGCCTGACGCCATCGATGCCGATATCTCCCGAATGGCCAGACGCATCGGCGATGGGGAGTGGGTGGAAACTCTGCCCAATGGCTTGCAAACACAAGTCGGCGAGCGCGGCACCCGGTTATCAATGGGACAGAGACAACTGGTAGCCTTGATGAGAGTCCTTATGCTCAAGCCCGCCATCTTTATTCTGGATGAAGCCACCGCCAGTGTAGACCCATTCACTGAGTGGCAAATCCAGCAGGCGCTTGCTCTCATCCTCGCAAATTCCACCAGCATCCTGATCGCCCACCGGCTTTCCACCGTCAAAGCCGCTGGCAGAATCGTTGTCATGAGAGCAGGCCAAATCATCGAAGAGGGCAATCATGATGGGCTGCTGAACCAGAGTGGGCATTACGCTGAGTTATACAATACCTATTTCCGACACCAATCACTTAATTACAAACCATAATCTATTGGGAAACTGGCTGAAACAGATGCGGGAAAAACGCGCTAAAATAAGACCTCCCGTTCCGTATTAACCTGTGACCAATAAATCAGAAAACCGTTTTCTTCAGGGCAAATACTTTTTACACCTGATAGACGTAATTAAAAGAAGAATCAACCACCCAGTTGGTGATCAGGCAGATCTGGCATTTCTTGAACAAATGTGTAGAAATTGTTAAGATACAGTCAAGATTTGTGGAGATTTCGGTAAAACATACTCAAAATCTGTTAAACTATTAATAATTGTAAATACCACAATCGAAAATGCATGTTTAATCTTGGCTTTGAAGATTTCGTCCCAGGTTGAAATTGAAATAGAAAACCAGCCACAAGATTAATTGGATCGAAATGATGTTTCATAACTTGAATGTTTTACTGACAAACGTACAATTGCCGGAATGGGGGTTCTGGCCATATCTGGTACTGGCAGTATTGGTGGCAGTGGAAGGTCCAATCGCAACGCTGGTGGGTGCTGCCGCCGCTTCTGCCGGTGTAATGCGGCCATGGCTGGTATTTATTGCCGCATCAACCGGGAACCTTGCTGCGGATACGCTCTGGTATACCCTGGGTTATTTGGGAAAATTTGAATGGCTTTACCATATAGGAAAACGGACAGGCATCAGCCACGATCACATGGAGCGGCTGCAAACAAACATGCGCAAGCATGCCATCAAGGTGTTGTTTTTTGCCAAACTCTCGATGAGCCTGATGATTCCATCACTGATTGCAGCCGGTCTGGTCAAGGCACCATGGCGAAAATGGTTCCCAGCTGTATTTGGAGGGGAAATGCTGTGGACCGGCGCTTTAGTGATCATTGGCTATTATGGTACTGAAGCAATTAAACGGGTCGAACAGGGCCTTGAATATTTTATATTAGGCGGCTCGATTGCTTTCGTGATCTTCATCTTCCTATTAAGCCGCCGCATTTTGAATGACAGCGCAATCACTGAACCGGAACCTGGGGTCGAACCGGGCAGAGTTTAGATCTTCTCAAAAATAAACATTCGCAAATTCCAATGAAAAACAGCCCGTATTGCCCCCAAAAACGAATCGAATGATACTAATCAGGATAATTCAACATGACGACAAACTATGAGAAAAACAAAAATATGCGTATTTTGATTGCTGGGACAGCCAATTATCCTGCACTAAATGGACAAGCCGTTTTTACCCAAAATCTTACCGAAGGACTTGCCAAAAAAGGTCATGAAGTGCTCTCGATCTTCCCCTCCGAGATTGGCTCTGCATACCACACAACAAGAAACAATGTTCATATTGAAGCCCTCCGCTCTACAAACCTTAACCGGATCCGTTCCGACACATATTACTCCTTGTTTTCTGAAAGAGAGATCGAGCATATTTTTGATAATTTTCTCCCGGAAGTTGTTCATATTCAGGATCACTTTCCTCTATGCCGTGATGTAATCCGGGTGGCGAGGCGCAAAAAAGTCAGGATGATCGGCACAAACCATTTCATGCCCGAAAATCTGGCTCCATACGTGCCAATTGTCCCCCATTTCAAACCAATATATAACCGCGTTATGTGGGGCTGGATGCTGGATGCGTACAACCGGTTGGATGTGGCTACGGCGCAGTCAAAAGCTTCAGCCGCTCTACTGCGTTCACAAGGATTGCGAATTCCGGTCTTCCCGGTTTCGTGCGGTATCGATCTGGCTCGTTTCCATCCAGACCCAAGTGTGGACAAAGCCGCCATTCGGGCCCGTTATGGGCTTGCCCCAAGAAGCACAATCTTCCTTTTCGTTGGGCGTGTGGATAAAGAAAAACACATCGATGTGCTTTTGCGTGCCTTGCACCACCTCAATCGTGATGATATTCAATTGGTTATTACCGGCCATGGGGCGGAACAGGAAAGTCTTATCAACCAGGCAAAAGAATTGAATCTGGGTAACCGTATTCGATTTACCGGCTTTATATCCGGAGATGACCTGCCCCGCTTATTGAATAGTGTTGATGTCTTTGCGATGCCAAGCGAAGCAGAATTGCTAAGCATCGCTTCTTTGGAAGCAATGGCATGTGCACGACCCGTTCTACTGGCAAATGCCATCGCTTTGCCAGAATTGGCTACAGATGGGCACAATGGTTATCTTTTCCGCCCGGGGGATGCCATTGATGCCGCTCGTTGTATGGCGCTGCTGGCTGACCACCCAGAGCGCTGGCAACGCATGGGATTAAATAGTCTGGAAAAAGCCCGATATCATGGCACCGTAAACACAATAAGGCAGTATGAAAACCTTTATTCCGCTTTGCTGATGAGAACGTATTCGAATATTGCTGAAACAGAAGGCATCAGTCTACGCCCATCTCCGGTTGAAATGGTTGGCGATAAAAATTAATCAGCGCTATTTTGCCATTTCTTTCCTGACGGTGTGGTAAAGGTTTTCGGCCTTGATATCATTCAGCGCAAAGCAAGGCGCTTCGAGATGATTGGCAAGCTGTTGCGCCAACCCCTGATCAAAGGCGGCGTGTTCCATATTGATCACCAGGCTTTTTACCTTCTCGTTGGCGATGACCTCTGCAAAACGATAAGACTCTTCCTGAGGCGGCAGTGACCCCACAGATACATTTCCAGCCCCATCAGTCATTACGATCAAGAGCGGCTCAACATCCGGTCGCATACGCTTCTCACGCAATAACACATCGGCTGCCATAAGCAGCCCCGCGGAAAGCGGTGTCTTGCCACCAACGGGAATATCCACCAACGCTTTTTGAGCCAACTGGACACTGTTGGTAGGAGAAAGCACCAGGGTGGCACGATCTTTCTGAAATACGATCAACCCGACCCTATCACGGCGCTGGTAAGCATCTGTCAAGAGAGATAGGATGGCTCCCTTGGTGGCGTTCATGCGCTCAGCCACAGCCATTGACCAGGATGCATCCACCAAAAATAATACCAGGTTGGCCATGCGCTTGACACGCACCTTCTTCTGTAAATCCCCCTTCAAAATGGCAAAGGCGACTTTTTTACGCTGTTCAACGCGACGCTTCTGAAACGGCGCAGCCGCGCGGATGGTGGCATCAAAAGCAATATCAGTACTGCCATTGGCCGGGCGCGCCATGACATAGCGCCCGCGTTTTCGATCTGTGCGGGTCTGGGAACGGCGACCAGATTTTCTACGAGTTAGTTTATCGAGCGGGGTATCCAGCTTGCGAGGGACAAAAGTCTCACCTGTCTTGACTTTTTGCCCGCCATCCCACCAGTTTGCATTCTGCGAAGCGAATACATCCTGGCGAGATGGGTCTGAGGTGGAAGGCTTGGTATCGTCCTGAGCCTTATCTTCTACGATCGACTTTTTTTTTCCTGCGCTTCAGATTGCTCCTGATTTGATTCCTCGCCCGGCTCACCTTCAGTGGATTGCCCGACAAGATTCTCAATGCGTTCCTGGAGCTGCTCTGCGGTTACCTCGGCCTGATAGAACGGTCCACGCTTGATCCGGTGCGGGAGTGCCAATTCGGCAGCCAAAGCAATATCACGGTCAGTTATGTTAGTACGCCCATCAAAAGCAGCTTGGGCACGCGCAGCCTTGAGAATCACCAAATCGGCGCGGTGTCCATCCACATTAAGGGATGAGGTCAACGCAGCGATCGAAAGCAGATCACGCTTGGTGTACTTGACCTTTTCAACAAGTTTGCGGGCCTGTTCAATCCGATGCGAAAGCTCTTGTTCTAATTGAAAAAATGTCTGCCGAAATGCATCAGGGTCTGCTTCAAAAGCAATATTGTTTTCCATAATACGCACACGATCACGAGCATCGCGAATACCGGTTATGTCCACAGAAAAGGCGAATCGGTCCAACAGCTGCGGGCGCAGGTCACCTTCTTCAGGGTTCATCGTCCCAACAAGGATAAAGCGAGCCGGATGAGAAAAAGAAATCCCTTCACGCTCAACGATATTCATACCCATAGCAGCCGAATCAAGCAGTAAATCAACAACATGATCATCGAGGAGGTTGACCTCATCAATATATAACAAACCACGGTTGGCCTTGGCCAGAACGCCTGGTTCAAAATGGCGTTCACCCTTCTGAATGGCCTGCTCGATATCCAACGTGCCAACCACACGGTCTTCCGTTGCCGATACAGGCAAGTTGACGAATGGGATTGGGCGTAAATCATAGGGAAGTTCCTTGTTAGAGAGAGCCCTTTCCTTACATTCGGTACACAGATGATTAGGGCTATCGGGATCACAACCAAAACGACAGGATTTTACCGCGCGAACATTGGGTAAAAGAGCAGCCAAACCACGGGCCGCTGTCGATTTTGCAGTACCACGTTCGCCACGGATCAACACTCCACCAACGCGGGTGTCAACGGCATTTAATATGAGCGCGCGTTTCATGCGCTCTTGTCCAACAATAGCAGTAAATGGGTAAATGGTAGGCATAGCGTTTCCTCGCGCGAAATTATACTACCCCTTAGGCATTAAATTCCCGAATCGAACCGGCAAATTTTGCCGAATTTGATCGTTCACATTGGGATGATAGTATAGGGTATATCTTAACATCAGACTCTTTCAAGTCTGGATGGTTGGGCGTTCAGAACGGACCTGATTCTTGACCCGCCAGATGATTAAGCATCAAAATTCCCTTATCAGACAGTAATTCTACGAAAATATACAATAACCTGATAAAATAATTCTTATATAGGAATTGCTCCACTTGGGTATTGTCAACTGGAACATTCGCCTGTATAATCCTACCTAATCTCTTTATATCGGAGCAATTCAGTTATGATTGATGAACAGGACGCCCTTCAGGGGCAAGGGAGCCGCGATGAGCAGTTCCAGAGTGAAAGCCATGAAACTATGGAAAGCCTCATGCGGTCTGAAGAAGCCGGGCTTGAATTCCCCATCCAGGGTGAAATTCGACAGGGTGTAATCGCCAGTATTTCTTCTTCCCAGATTTTGGTCAGTGTCGGTTCCAAATCAGAAGGCGTGATTATGGGACGGGAACTGGAACAGATACCCACGTTTGACCGCGAAGCACTGGCGGTTGGGCAATCAATTCCAGTTTACGTCATCAACCCCGAAGACCAAAACGGGAACGTCGTTCTTTCCTATACCCGCGCCCGCGAAGCATTGGGCTGGGAGTTGGTTGAGAAGATGCAGGAAAGCAGCGAAGCCTTTGAAGGCAAAATCGACGGCTACAACAAGGGCGGTCTGATTGTGCTGGTACATGGCTTGCGTGGCTTTATTCCCGCGTCTCAAATCAGCATGGCTCGGCGAAGTCTTGTCCAAGGGGATACCCCTGATCGTTGGGCCAAGATGATCGGTGAGACGATCAGCGTCCGTATCATTGAAGTAGATCGCGCACGCCGACGCCTGATCCTTTCCGAACGCGCTGCCAACCCTGAAAGCCGCCAATCGCTTAAAGAACGCGTTATTGAAGGGCTGGAAGAAGGCCAAGTTTATACCGGGCGAGTGACTTCCGTTGCCGATTTCGGCGCGTTCGTCAATGTCAATGGCGCTGACGGCCTTGTTCACCTTTCCGAACTTTCTTGGGAACGCGTTACGCACCCAAGCGAAGTGCTCGAGGTGGGCCAGGAAGTCAAGGTTAAAGTTATCAGTGTTGACAAGGATAAGAAGCGCATCGGTCTCTCTATCCGCGCTTTGCAAGGTGATCCGTGGAATGAAAAAGTTGCCCGGTTCAAGGTTGGTCAGCTTGTGGAAGGTAGCGTTACTCGCCTGACCAAGTTTGGCGCCTTTGCCCGCTTGGACGGAGACGTGGAAGGGCTCATTCATATCTCCGAACTGAGTGAAAACCGCATCAATCACCCCAAAGAATCCGTCAAAGAAGGTGATGTTCTGACCCTGCGTGTCATCCGAATCGATGAAGACCAGCGCCGTATTGGTCTAAGTTTGAGAAAAGTTGACTCAGGGGCTTACGCGGACATGGACATGAAAGCGCTGGCCGCCGAACTCAACCCCGACGAAGACCAAAAAGAATAAACGTCAAACCAGAGAGCGCACCAGTACAGGTGCGCTCTTTTTATTTTTCTGTTCTCTGACTGCTACACCGGTCTATCATAACCAAAATCATCTTTGGCAAGCTTATCCAATCCTTTATCAATATCAAGCTATACAGCCAACCCCATGAATTGAGGATTAAAGACAAATCATGACCTATCTCATTGTTGATGCACATGAAGATCTGGCCTGGAATATGATCACCTTTGGACGCGACTATTCCCGTCCAATACAAGAAACCCGCCAGCGTGAAAAAGGGTCTTTCATTGTAGAACAAAACGGCGACAATACCATCAGTTGGCAAGCCTTTCAAAAAGGGCGAGTGGCGCTGATCTTTTCAACCCTGTTTGCCGCCCCTATCCGCGCACAGAATGGAAAATGGGATACGCAGGTCTATTCGAACGCGCAAGAAGCTCACCGGTTGTACAGTGGACACCAGGATGCCTACGACAGGTTATTCGATGACCATCCAGAGAAATTCACCCCGGTTTGCAACAAGCCCCAGCTCGAGAGCCTGCTGGAGAAGTGGAATCAACCCAATGTAAGCGCACCAACCGGGTTT
Organism: uncultured Anaerolineae bacterium; assembly: GCA_903846015.1. Lineage (GTDB taxonomy): Bacteria > Chloroflexota > Anaerolineae > Anaerolineales > Villigracilaceae > UBA5195. The sequence continues at coordinate 12,043 of CAIMZS010000574.1, forward strand.
GTTACATTGATGGAAGGCGCCGACGGGGTCCGATCGATCGACGAACTAGAATATTGGTGGCAGCGCGGTGTGCGTATCTTGGGGCCAGCCTGGATGGGCACGCGCTTCTGTGGGGGAACGCGCGAACCAGGTCCGCTGACAGCTCTGGGGCACGAACTTCTAGAAGCTATGGCTCCAATTGGCTTTACCCTTGATATCAGCCATATGGACTGGGAAGCAGCGCGACAAGCGCTGGATATCTACGATGGCCCCATCATCGCCACACATGCCAACGCCCTGAAACAGGTCAAGCATGGCACCTGGAATCGCTTTCTGACCGATGACATTATAGAAGGCATCATCGAACGAAATGGGGTCATCGGCATTGTGCCTTTCAACCGTTTCCTTGATCAGAGCTGGAAAAATAGTGACCCTCGCAGCAACTGCCCATTGGACATGGTTTCAGCGCAAATGGATTACATCTGTCAAATAGCCGGGAATGCCAACCATGTGGGATTTGGTAGCGATTTTGATGGCGGATTTGGGCTTCAGCACATCCCTGAAGGGTTAGATACAATCGCGGACCTCCAGCTGGTAGCCCCACTGCTTGAAGCACGTGGATATTCTTCGCCCGAGATTGCAGCCATCTTTGGCGGAAATTGGATCGAAACTTTGCGGAGAAATCTCCCAGCATGATTTCTGATACCACCCCCCGAAATACCACTCGTGATCGTTTCCGCTTGGGGATGTTTATTACGATTCTAGGGCTGGTCATATTTTTATTGGGTGCAAAACCGGGATGGTTCGGGCAAGATCGCAGCCCGGTAATCGGCTTCGTACAAACCACCGTTTTTCTGGTTGGACTTGGTATTATTTGCCTGGGTGGTTATATTGGGCTAGCGGCGTTGTGGGGAGCGCATGAGAAATCCATCGCGGCTGATATTGGTCTGCGGTTGATTGGCACTGGTTACGTGATCTCGGTTTTTTCAGGCATGGCTGATATCTTTGGCATGACGATGCAGAAAAACCCAAAAGTGCCGTTCTTTGGTCCATGGCAGGCTGCCGGAGTGGAACTTGGCATGACCATCATCGCAATTGGGGTATTGATGATCATCCCTTATCACCAGCTGAGAAATAAAAAATAAACCTATTAAGCCAAAACGCTGATGAGAGGGCATCTCTCATCAGCGTTTTGGCTTAATAGAAAATGTACTCGAATATTTGGTCCGACCTGGTGTTGGGCCAAAAAAATTGGTACCAAAGCCCCTGATTAACAGTTCAAGCAACCGGTGTACCACGGTCAGGATTCTTGTTGATATTCGCATCCATTTTTTCAGGTACTCCCCTATCCTAAAGAGATTGTTGATGGAATACAGCATGGCTACGCAGGCAAAAGCCAAAATCAGCAAAATTACAAAAACCAGCAAAACCATCCCAGCGCCAACCAAGACAAACGCCACGACCAGGAGCAGCCAGGGTGTAATACAAAAGGCAACCAGGCGAACGGTTTTTCGGGACCATTTTGTGTTCTTAAATAAATAAAAAACCACTGAAGGGAAGAAAAAGAAATAGGCAAATATCGAATAAAAACCAGCCAATGTACACAAAATCAATATATTAAAAGCCAATTAACCCCTCCCCAATTATTATGCCCAAATTATACAACAAATACCCGTTAATATTAAAATAATATTAAGATAGCCCCTGTTTTTCTTTGCGAGAAACCTGGGAATCAAAAAATCGCCAACCGTAGTTGGCGATTTTTTTAGTGCCCCCACAGGAATTCGAATCCTGGTCATAACCTTGAAAGGGTTGCGTCCTAGTCCACTAGACGATGGGGGCATTTCTTGAGCG
>CAIMZS010000575.1 GCA_903846015.1 uncultured Anaerolineae bacterium
GACAGCCTGGATATCGAAGGTAAGAACCCGCTCGCGCCCGAATTGTCCCTGACCGCCGTTGAAATGCGCGTCAAGGACCGCCAGGAAGCGCTGCGTTCCCTGGCCGAGCGCTCGCCGTCCACCTCCCTGGCCAACCTGGCCATGCTGCTGGATGGCTACATGGATGCGGGCGGCGGCAAGTATGCCGATACCCTGCTCTCAATCTCCTCGCGTGTCCAGCAGATCCTGATGGCGCGCAACCGCGCTTCGGCCAAGGCGGGTGACGTGATGGTTTCGGTCATGACCTTGCCAGGGGTATTGATCCTGGTGCTGGGTTACCTCTCGGTGGATCCGCTGATCGCCAAATCCTTACATTCCCTGGTGGTGCAGCTGGTGCTGGGCGGGGTGGTGCTGACAATGGTAGCCGGGTACTTCATCATGCGTTCGATGATCCAGGAGGCGGTGTGACCGGTTTTATTTATCTTGTTGGTATCTCTGTGACCTTGTTTATTGTGTACACGATGGTCGAGTTTGTCTGGCAGCGCGCGCCCCAGGGTCACCTGGCGGATGCCTTCGCCCCGGCAGATGCTGCACAAAAGCTCTCGGGTTTGCGTGGAGCTTTATCTCCTCTGGACAAGCCGGTGGAAAAATTCGCCTCGCCAGGGATGCTGCGCAAGATTTCTGCCAACCTGTATTGGGCGCAGATGGGCGGCAAATGGATTGGCTGGAACGCAGTGCAGTATATCGGGCTGCAGATAGCATCCGTGACCGCAGCGATTGTGGGCGGCTCGATCCTGACCCGCGGCGATGTGGTCTTCACCGGCATCGCGGCGCTGCTGGCCTTCAACTTTCCGGGCATCTCGCTTAATGGCGCAGCCAGGCGCACACGTCGCAACCTGCTTTCGCAGTTGCCTGAGTTCATCCAGTTGGTCTCGGCCCAGATGGCAGCTAACGTCAGCATGGATCAGGCCATCCGGCGCGTAAGCAAAGCGCCCAGTCTGGTCGGGCAGTGGATGCGCAATGTCATCCAGCAATCCCAGGGCCGCGACCTGATCGAGCAGATCCAGCGCGAAGCGCAGGAATCGTTAATGCCTGAACTGATCGGCATGGGCGTGCAGTTGTCCTTCATCAAACGCGGCACGGCCCAGCAGGAGTTAATGGGCCAACTGGCCATCAGCATCGCATCCGAGTATATCGGACAGGCTGAACAGCGTGCGGAAAAGCTCGGCTCAGAGCTGGTGGTGCCGATGGTCGTTTTCTACTTCATCCCATTTCTGGCCACGATCATGGTGGTGATTGGTTACCCGGTTGTGGTCGGTCTGTTCGGAGGGCTTGGGTAATGCCTGAACAAGCACAGTCCATTTCGGTCAACCAGACGGAACAGGGTCAATCTGTTGCTGTCCGCGTACCAGGCCAATTGCGTGACCGGCTGGGCTTCGCCTTCTTTGCCTTTGCAGCCTTGCTGGCGGGCATCGTGAGCTGGGAGCACCCATCCATTCTGGGCTGGCTCAACACCGCTCACAATGTTCTGGTCGCTGTCCTGTACGCGGTGCGCCTGCCCGCCCAGAAATCGGATCGGGTCGGGTTGTTTCTCGGGCTGCTGGCTGCACTTTTGCCGGTATTGGGCATGAAGTTTCCATCACTGGCTGGCACCCGCCCGGAAGATGTCTCGATAATCTGGACATTGGTTGGGGCTGGCGGATATCTACTTATCCTATGGTCGCTGGCGCGCCTGGGACGGCGTTTCGGGATCGCGCCTGCCGATCGCGGGCTGGTGGTTTCGGGTCCATACCGCTTCGTGCGCCATCCGATGTACACCGGTGAACTGCTTCTGCGCCTGGCGTTGTGCGCTGGCACCACCGGCGCGCCGCTGGTTTTCTCGGTGCTGCTCTACATCCAGGTGCTGCGCGCTTTGCGTGAAGAACGGGTCATCGCCGGGTACGCGGAATACGCCAACCAGGTGCGCTGGCGGTTGATCCCTTTTTTATTTTAGTTACAGGATGCTTTTGTCCTGTCCATTTCTCTGGGCTTTGCGGCGCTGAGCCGCGACCCACATTCGACTCAAAGGAGTTCCACATGAAGTTCGGTAAGAAATTGTTCCTTGTTCTGGGGCTGGTCGCCCTGTTGGTTGGCACGTTTGCCAGCACCGCGTTTGCCGCCAATACCCGCGTGGTACGTTCCGCGATTGTATCCAAAATCAAACTGGTGGATGACCAACCGGCCTCTTTTCTTCTGCTGGGCAGCTACACCTGTGACAAACCCCAAATCAACGCGTCCGTGAGCGGCAAAACCATCACCATCTATGCTTATGACGTAAAGATCAAGTACACCGGCGTTGGTTGCGGCCCGATCAAGAATTTCAAGCGCACCATCACTGTGGGGACGCTCGTTCCTGGCAACTACGTTGTGCTGGTCAACCCGGATGCACAGGGAAATGCGCAGAAGAAACTCAAGTTTGTTGCGCCCATGCTGCCTGCCACACCCACCCCAGCTCCGGCGAAACCGTA
>CAIMZS010000576.1 GCA_903846015.1 uncultured Anaerolineae bacterium
GGTGTAGAGGTTGTTGCCTTTTGTGATCTTATCATCGAAAGGGCGCAAAGCGCCGCACAGAAGTGGGGCGTTGCCGATGCGCTTGTCTGCGTGGATTATCACGAATTGCTCGAGCGCAAAGATATCGATGTGGTGCATGTCTGCACCCCCAACAGCTCTCATGCTGAAATCTCCATCGCTGCGCTTCAATCGGGCAAGCATGTCATGTGCGAAAAGCCGATGGCAAAAACATCTGCTGAGGCAAAAGCCATGCTCGATGCGTCCAAGGCAACTGGCAAGAAACTGACCATTGGTTACCAGAATCGCTTCCGCAAGGATTCGCAATTTATTAAAACCCTCTGCAACAACGGCGAACTGGGCGATATCTACCTTGGGAAGGCCATGGCCTGCCGCCGGCGCGGTGTGCCGATTTGGGGCGTTTTCCTCAACAAGGAACTGCAAGGGGGCGGTCCATTGATTGACCTTGGCACCCATGCGCTCGACCTGACCTTGTGGATGATGAACAACTACGAGCCTGTCTCTGTGATGGGGTCGACCTTCGACAAAATTGCCAAGATGGGCAGCCCGGCCAATGGCATGGGCCCTTGGAATCCGGAAACTTATGAAGTTGAAGACAGCGCATTTGGCATGGTCAAGTTCAAGAATGGCGCGACTGTTGTTCTGGAAGCTTCCTGGGCCATTAACATGATTGTTGCGAATGAAGCCATGACCATGGTGATGGGAACAAAAGCCGGGGCGGACATGTTCCCAGCTGGTGGGCCTGTTCTAAGGGTGGCAGATTTTCAGTCCGCAGATGAATTACATGTGCGCGTCAATGGCGAGAACAACGGCAAGCTCTATATCCAAAATTATGCAATGGGTGCAGACTTTATCGGCAACGGTGCCACTCGGGAGGATTTTGCCGGCGGCGGTCTCGAGATGAACACCTGGATGAATGCAATTCGTGAGGACAAGGAAGTGGTTGTAAAACCTGAGCAGGCTTACGTGGTTACCCGTATTTTGGAAGCCATATATCAGTCCGCTGCAACTGGCCAGATGATCGACCTCAGCAAAGAATAAACCTTGCCACAATGAAGAAAGCGCCGGGCTAGTAATCCCGGTGCTTTCAAAATATTAAGGAGAGAAAATGAAAAAATTCAGAGTCGGGATTATCGGTTGCGGCGCAATTTTTATGGTGCATGCATATCCGCTCCATATGCTCGAAAATGTTGAAATCAAAGCAGTCTGCGATATCAAGCCACAGGCACGGGAAATGGCTGCCCGCCTGTTTAACTGCGATGCCTACGAAAATTATCAAGACCTGCTCAAGCGCGATGACATTGATGTTGTGCACATCCTGACTCCTCACTACTTGCACGCGCGCATGGTGATCGAAGCGGCCAATGCTGGCAAGCAAGTTCTTTCTGAAAAGCCAATGGCTATTTCCATGGAAGAAGCCAGGGCGGAAATTGAAGCCCAAAAACGAAACAATGTCACAATTGGAGTCATCAGCCAGAACCGCTACAACTCTGCATCTGTAGCCATCAAAGAAGCACTTGATAGCGGCAGTTTGGGCAAAGTTCTTGGCCAACGAATTTTGCTCTCCTGGTTTAAACCCGATTCTTATTACGCAAATAGTGACTGGCATGGCACCTGGGACAAAGAAGGTGGTTCCCTGATGATCGACCAGGCCATTCACGTGATGGATTTGGCGCGCTGGTTTGTCAATGACGAAATTGAGAGTATTCAAGCTTCATTTGACAACCGCAATCACCCATCCATCGAAACCGAAGATACCGCCGAAGGGCTGATTAAATACAAGAGCGGCGTGCAAACTGTATTCTTTGCCACCAACAACTTCTCTTATAACTCGCCTGTTGTGGTGGAAACACACTGTGAAAAAGGCACGGCGCTGATGGAATTTGATCGCGCCCAGATCACATACAATGACGGCAAGGAAATCAATATCATCAACAACCCCAATGACACGCTGGATGAAAAGGCTTATGAGGCCTTCTTCAACCAGACTTCATCCCAGGTGGCGATGAAGACCCTCTCAGAATGGGGCGTGTTTGGAGGTGGAGCCCCAATTCCCGTTACCTGGAAAACTCCCCGCCCATACTGGGGCGTGACTCATATCAAGCAGATCCGAAATTTCTATGCAAGCCTGGAAGCCGGAGTGCAGCCGGATATTACGGTGGCAGAAGCTTTCAAAACCCATGAAATGATCATGGCAATTTACGAATCTGGAAGAACCAGGCAGCCCGTCGGGCTGCACTAAGTACAGGAGATGATTATCTTATGGGAGCTTCAGTTCAACTTATCGTAAATGACAGCCTGTGCGCCAACGAAGATGGATTTAAAATCCAGGTTCGTCTGAATTGGTACCGCTCATTGCCTCTTTCCTGTGTGGAAGATGTGAGTCTTGTACTGGATGGTGAATCCATTGATAAAGCCAGCATCGTGTTTGGAATCAACGAACACGAATATTCGCTGGATGAAATGGCTGAATTGGTGGATGAGTGTTGGTTTGTCCAGGACTACGCCACACTTACCGTCAAGCAGCCCGGGAAAGTCTCCCGTGGCGGAAAACACACAGTGGATGCCCAGATATTCCTGAGAGCGCCGTATATCCCGGTTGGCCCAGGGAAATTTCTGACCATGCCAAGCAGATATTCGACCGTTCAGGTTGCGGCATAAAGCGAGGAAATCATGACCAATCAAAATGGACCTGTGCTCGGGACTACCTTATACAGTTTTACCAATGAATGGCAACAGAGGTTGTTTACACTCGACGAGATGGTTGCCAAAGTCGCGGAATTAGGCCTGGGACCGGCCGTGGAAGTGGTGGGGTTCCAAAGCTTTCGAGATTACCCCGACGTGACCGAAGAATTCGCCAGCCATTTCCGCAATCTGATGGACCGTCTTGGGCTGATCCCAAACTGCCTGGGAGCCAATCTGGATATTGGGATTCGTAAAAACCGGTTGATGACTCCCGATGAGACCCTTGAATATGCAAAAAGGCAAATTACCACCGCCAAAAAGCTTGGATTCTCAGTCTTGCGCATTCAATTATTTGTAAAACCAGAGATGCTCGAAAAAATCGTGCCCTTTGCTGAACAGGCAGGAGTACATCTCGCAAGCGAACTGCACTCACCTCTGAACGCCAGCAACCCCGAAGTGGTAGAGATGCTGGAGTTTTATCGAAAGATCCAATCTCCAGTGTTGGGATTTGTCCCGGATTTTAGCTGCACAATGACCGCTGTCCCCGATGGATTTTGGGAAAACATGCGCCGCGCGGGCGCCGCGGAAGGCTTGATCGATGCAGCCAAGGAAATTTGGATAACGAACGACCCCACTCCCTCCAAATTCGGAATGCTGGCAGAGGCTTGCAGAATGTTTGGGGCCAATCCCGCAGTTTCTGGGCAAATTAACATGTCACTGACCATGTTTGGGCATTCGCCGGTTGATATGTGGCGGGAGATTTTTCCATTTGTCCGCCATGTTCATGGTAAGTTTTATGAAGTCAACGCGGATGGAGTTGAACCATCCATCCCATATCCTCAATTGATGACGTTGCTGAAAGATATTGGTTATACGGGCACAATCTCTGCCGAGTGGGAAGGACAGGCTTTTACTGAAGAACCGATTGGTTTCCAGCAGGTTGTAGCATGGTACGCCATGTGTAAGCGCCTATTGGGCACAAAATGAACCTGATCGAGCAGGATGTTTTTACAAATGGGATCCGCCAGCATGTGTATCGCACGGAAACCGGCAAGCAACCGTTGGTATTTGCCCACGGCATTGCAGACAATGGACTATGTTTTCTGCCGATTGCGGAAAGGTTGTCTGGTGAGTTTGAGATCATCCTGTTCGATTCCCGCAATCACGGTAAGTCAGAAGCTCCTGCAACCCGGACAACCACGGTTGACCGCGCAATGGATCTGGCCGGTCTGGTGGAAACCCTGCATTTGCAAAAACCGGGGTTGATCGGACATTCGATGGGTGCGATGACCGTGGGTTTGCTGGCTGGTTTATATCCTGACATGCCTGGCTGTATTGTTATGGAAGATCCACCGCCATTTGAATTATTTGCCTCGCGAGATGAGAAGTCCCAGGCCGATCGCATGCTCTGGATGCAGTTTGCAGCTTCAAATAAGCAAAAAAGCATTGAAGAACTCATGCAACTCTGTCAGAAGGAAAACCCTTCCTGGCCCGAAGGTGAATGGCAGCCCTGGGCGCAGGGCAAAAAACAATTAAACCTTGCCGTTTTCGAAGAGGAAAACGGGGATGTGGAACGTGGAAATCTGTTGTTTTCGCAGATCACCTGTCCGACCTTAATACTTACCGCTGACGCAGACCGGGGTGCTCTATACCCGCCTAAGGCTGCGGATGCCCTGGCAGCTGCTCTCCCCGCAGGACGGCATATGCACATTCCGGGCGCGGGCCATAATATCCGGCGGGAGCAGCCGGCCGCCTTCTCGAAAGCCGTGGATGGTTTTCTGAAAGATTCCCTATGAAATATGTTATAGATCCAATTCAAGTGGAAGAGTGGTCATTGAACCGCCATACGGGAGTGGCAGCCAAGCTGCTCGCGGATGGACAGAATATGACCGTGCTTTATACCACCTGGGCAGGGCATGCCACTGCTCCTGAGCATACGCATATGCACGAGCAGATGGGATTATGCCTTCAGGGAGAGATCATTTTCACGATCAATGGCGAAGATTTTACGGTTAAAGCGGGGGAGTTCTATCACATTCCAGGTAATGTCCCGCATGCCGAGCGTAATATCGAAGCTGAACCGGCAATCCTGGTTGATTTCTTTTCGCCAATCAGGGAAGATTTACTGCGTAGGCAATTTGAAGCAAACACGCTTCGTTGAGTCTGGAGGTTTGTTTAGATGTTTTCCAATCGTGAAACAATGCAAATCGTGATTGCTCCCCAAATTTATGTCACCCTTGAGCCTCAAGGTGACGCAAATAAGAAAGATACCAGCAAGCCAAAACAGATGAAGATTCCCATGACCTGGATCCAGGATGGCGCTGATTTCAGGTTGGATGTTACCTTGCCTGACTCCAGCGTGTTGGATGTGCTTTTTCCGGCGCAAGTGGAGAGCCTTCACGTTAATGGTGAAACGGTCTGGGAGAAATCAACCGTTCATGCCGCCATTGCTTCGGGAATACATCTCGAGAATACCACAACAGGCTTGCGTCTTACTTGCAAGGCAAAGGGTTCCATCCATATTCTGGCTCACAATCTCGGCTAATACAAGGAAAAATTTATGATCGCAAAAAACTCAATCAAGCGCGGCGTCAGCCTCTACAGTTATCAGGAAGAATATTTCCTGCGCAAAATGAGTCTGGAAGACTGTATTTCTGCCTCGGCAAAAATGGGTGCATTGGGAATTGAGAGCATCGGCGAGCAGATGATGCCCGGGTTTCCCAATCTTGGCGATGCTTTTTATGACCAGTGGCATGCCTGGATGGATAAATACGGCACGACACCTACCTGCCACGATATGTTCCTTGATACCAAAATGTTCAAGGGACGCCTGATGACCGATGAAGAGATGCTCGCCTCTGTGATCCGGGATCTAAAACATGCCAATCGCCTGGGCGCCACCACCATGCGTTGTATTGTCAACACACCGCCTCATATCATTGAGATGGCTGTGCCCTATGCGGAACAGTATAACGTGCGGATCGGAATCGAAATTCACGCCCCCTTCGACTTTGACCATGATTGGATCAAACAGCATCTGGATGTTGTGGAAAAGATTGACAGCTATTACCTGGGTATCATCCCGGATATGGGCATCTTTGAGAAACGCTTTCCTCGGGTCCGCAGTGAACGTTATATCCGCCAAGGCGCGCATCCGCAAATCATCCAGTACATCAGTGAAGTGTATGCACGTCACGATGGTGCCGCCAATGTGCAGGATGAAGTCCGTGGAATGGGTGGCAATGAACTTGATCTTGCCATGGCGCGCGACCTGTCGCACATGACCTTTGTCGACCCGCGACGCCTGCTGGAGTTCATGCCGCGTATCATTCACATTCATGGCAAGTTCAATGAGATGCTGGAAGACTATACCGAATACAGCATCCCTTACCATGAAGTGATCGCAGTGTTGATTGAGGGCGGTTACACCGGCTATCTTTCCAGCGAATATGAAGGCAACCGTCACATCCAGGATGCCTTCGCAGTGGACAGTGTCGAACAGGTGCGCCGGCAGCAAGAAATGTTCAAGCGTTTGCTTGGTGAAGCAAGCCAGCAGGAGTGAAAAGATATGTTTGATAAATACATCATCTGCGAGAACGATTTTCGAAATGTAAAAGAAGGTACGCAAATAGTGGGTTTTCAATTCAAAGCTCGCTTGCCGTATTACCGCGGGCTTGGAATTTCTATGATAGAGAATCTGGCTGTCACTGTCGATTCGGCGAAATATCCGCGCGAAGCGATCCGCATCAGCCTGCATGGCAATACCTATACCATGGGCGAGATGGAGATGGAATATGTCGATCGATGGGAATTTGGAGAAGAAGGCCTGATAACGATACTGAAACCCGGAGGACTGACACCCGGCCAGCATAAAATTGAGATGGTTGTCACCCTGCGCATCTCTTACCTGCCTTTTCTCTCGATTGGCAGTGATGCAAAGATAATTGCCATCAGCTGAAAACAACAACAAATGCGAAACAAAGTGAAGTAAGAAGAGAATCATGGCGAATTGAACGGTTGTACCTGTCATGTTACATTTCTATAGCAGATCAGCACTTGAATCACTGACATTTCTGCGAAACAGTCAGTAAATTGTTCCACCAAATGCGTCGTGTTCCGCCAAATTTCTTAAAGGAGAAGAACAATGAAAAACCGCAAGTTGATTTTTGTATTACAGATTGTTTTAATTGCTTCCCTGTTTCTGAGTGCCTGTGGCGCTCCCGCTACAGCGCCAGCTGCAACTGAAGCCCCCGTTGCGGCCCCGGCCGCAACAGAAGCACCTGCTGCAGCTCCGGCAGCAACAGAGCCCCCCACTGCTGTGGTTCCGGCCAAGCTGGTGGTACTGAATCTCTCCACGATCATGAATGCCTTAACTTCGAATTTCAACCCATTCAACAATAACCCCAACATTCCAACGGTCAATGGCATAATTGAGCCCATGATGATCTTCAATACTATGAAATCTGAAATCATCCCTTGGCTGGCTGACAGCTATGCGTGGAGTGCCGATTTAAAGACACTGACGTTTAAACTGCATGCAGGGATCAAGTGGTCTGATGGCGAGACATTCACTGCCAAGGATGTTGCTTATACCTTCAACCTGCTCAAGAACACCCAGGGGCTTAATGGCAGTGGTTTACGCGCTATGACTGGCCCAGTCGATACAGTTACCGCTGCAGACGATTCGACCGTTGTTTTTACTCTCAAAGTCGTCAACACTGAGGTTATCTACGATATTATCGCGCAGAACATTGTGCCCGAGCATGTCTGGAAAAATATCGCCGATCCCACCAAGGATACAAACGATAAACCAGTTGGTACCGGACCTTTCACCGAAGTGACTGAAATGCAGCCGCAGGCCTTCCAGGTGAACAAGAACCCGAATTACTGGCAAAAAGGTTTGCCCTCTTACGATGCTGTGCGTGTGACCGCATATTCAGGCAACGAAGCGCAGATTGCCGCTTTCATCGACAATCAACTTGAC
>CAIMZS010000577.1 GCA_903846015.1 uncultured Anaerolineae bacterium
GCGAAGGGCACCCTTGAGCGAAGAACCCGGAAGGTAGCATTGCCCATGAATATCCTTGATTTGTTCATGAATTTGCTCAATGGTAGTGCCGCCCCTCAGCGTATAACGCACCGTGGGCGAATCTTCACTCCACTGATCAGCGCTGACCAATCTTCCGGGCGGTACATTTAAACGCGCCTCACCACCCCGGCTGTCAAATTCTGCGCTATAAATGACATCCTGATTTATTACGTAAGTCATCTCCCTGGTTGAGACATAATCAAAATCTTTTAACAATATTGTGCCGGTTCCGATGTGCAGCGGAGATAAAGTTTCAAGGGTCAGCTTGTATTTCATAATACCTCCGCTAAATTTCCAGCCGGAATTAAATAGGGGAATGCATACCGGTAAACCGGCCTGTTATTAAATTGCGGCACATCCAGTGGACGAACATCCACCAGCCCCCCGGTTACAGTGACCGGCAACAAAGCGCCTTCCGATATCAGGCGAACGCTGCGCCGCCTCCAGGCATGACCGCTGTCATCCTGACACCAACCGCCAACGGAAATTAACTTGTATGTACTCTGTGGCGACTGCAAACCATCGGTCACATCTTGCAGGGTTTGAGGAGCGTAGCGCGATAGGCACAGCCCCCAACCGTCTTGAGCGATCGGTATCGCCTGCGCATATTCCGTAAAGGTAAAAGCGCCATGACCCGTGGAACGCAAACCGCCAAGCCCAGAATCAGACAACAGTGTCAAGGCTATACGAAGGGATTCGGGTGGATTGTCAACGGCAAACCACAAACCACAGTTTTCGCCAAAAGATACTCGTCCGGTATGAAACAAGTTTGAAGCGCTTGTGCTGCGGTCAATGGTGACATGTGGAACAATTTGTGAATGCCACAATCGTGATTTCCCATCATCACCAGTTCTCAAAAGTGGCGCAACCTCCTGTTTTTCATTGGAAGTCAGCCAGATCGAACCACCATGCAGCGTATGCTCTCTTGCCGGAGCGCCGCCGCTTACCAGGCTGTCCAATATTCCCTGCGAGATCCATCGGATTTTCTTAAGCGCTTTCGCATCTTGACCACCATCAAACAAACGAACCGGTAACCGCGGCGGCACCGGGTAGAAACGGACCAAACCTGCACGCGGGAAGGCCGATGTGATGCGAAATGGTGGCTTGCCGCTTCGGAATCCTTCAAGGAGGGTTTCCAGCTCTTCGCCCTGAGAAGCCCAGGTTGCCACCAAAGCAGCAAACAGGGTGTCAGAGGGAACCCATTCCAACGCGGCCTCACGGTTAATACCCACAAACTCGCCCTGATGAAGAGGGCTTTTCAGGGTTAAGTCGAAAATTGCCATACGGCCTCCTATGCGGCCAGTTTCAGCGTATCAGCCACCCATTGAAACAAGTCCATCTTTTTCTCAATCAATCCTGGCAAAGTCAAGGCGCTAAAGCGGGCATCCGTTGCAGTCGCATACTCAGCACCATGCCGGATTTCAACCTTCAGGTTGCGAAATGCGATTTTTCCGCTGCCGCGTGAACCCTGCCCGCCCAGGTAATCATCTTCCAGTAGCTGCATGGCTGTCAGCAAATGGCCCAATAAAGCTTTATCTTCTTTGAGATACATGCTGAAAACAAGTTCCATGGGCCCAAAAACCGCACCGGCTGGAACACGTTCAATCTGGCGCGGTGTGGCAGCGCTGGTTACCCGGTCAATGGCAGCTTCCCACTTGACTTCAGTGTAAGGCATATCCGTTCGAGCAGCCAGCAGCTCTCTGGCAGATTCAGCCGTCAATGCAATGTCACGCAAAATAAGGCGGTTGGGTGCATTTACCCAATCCCCGTTATCCCCGGTGACGCCGAACAAGGGGTTTACCCAATAAGTGGCATATTCTTGCGCACTTTTAGCGGTATGCATCTCGACTTTTCCGGTACCATCGGGTTTACCCTTATTGATGGTTGTGTTTTGCGGCGCCCCGGTCCATTTTTCTGCCTGTGAACGCATTTTCCCTTTTAGTGATGATCCAGGGATATAAGGTTGGTTGGTACGCTCATCACGAATAACTGGCATATCGACGTTACCGATCGCCAATGCTCCCGGGCTGCCGCCAATATGCAGGCCTGTCTTCGTGACAATCTCGCCCTGGATAATGACACGAGCTAATAGTTTTACGGTTTTCATATTTTGCTCCTTCCCTTTAGTTATTGCGTCCGCCATGCTTTTTATGATAAGCCACAATGGCCTCGAACAGATCAACAAAATAATTAAACCGCTTTTGGCGATCATCCTGGGTTACTTCACCCTTGTTGATCAATTTCAAGGCTGGCTCCAAAACTTTTTGCAAAGTTTCCATGCCAGTAGAACCGCCGCCCTTTGCTCGTTTTTCACGTTCAGCATAATAGGCCAGTTTAGGACGTAAGAGTACAGCATCGCGATATGAACCCTCCGGGTCGGCGGCCCAACGCATTTGAATCTGGCGAACGGTACCAAACACATTGCGCATCTGGCTGGTCGTGAGTTTCTCCTTCACCAGGGTTTCGCCAACACGATCAGCCAATACCACCAGGATTTCTACATCACCTGCCAGAATAATTTTCTCCATATCAGCGTCAGTTGGCGGTTGAAAAACCGGACGGTCATCATAACCGCGCCCGCCTGCCCCACGCTGGTCCATTTGTGCTCTGTTGTAACCCATAGTTTA
>CAIMZS010000578.1 GCA_903846015.1 uncultured Anaerolineae bacterium
CCATTTGTTATGCCTAGTGGTGACTTTGAGATGAGTTGGGACATTTATAGTTCTCAATACAACTCACTTGGAGGAATACTTACCATTCGCAGACAAAGTTCTAAATATACTCAAAAATTGGTCATGTCAGATGGCTCAGGTGAAACTGTTCCTCTGTCCGTAAAAGTTGTAAATGGTGAAAAACGGCTCTATGACGCGAGATTTGATGATTACTATGGAGATTATATGGTAATAGAAGAAGGTAGTGGGTGGTTGGCTTATTACGACAAACAGGGCTACATATATAGCGTGCCACAATTAAAGTAGGCATACATCTATGGCACAAACCCTTGCAGTCATAAAGCGTGCCTAACAAAGCGTGCAGCAGACGGCTGGGAGTCTGCGCGATTTAGGAGCATTTTTCTGGCTTCAGATTTTTTCTTCATCTCAAAAATTGTCCACACCCGCCCATACGAAGCTAACTCAAACCGTTAGTGCGCCAAGCGCAGCTTGGCGTTTCTTGCAGGGTGAAAGACCCTGTCGAACAAGGCCTAACCAGCCAATCGTACCGAGTGTTGCAGTGATGAAGGAAGCCGCTAATATCGGTTAGAGAAGTTACCGTCAGTAGAGAAAATCTCGGCGTTGAAGCAGGGATACCAGCAACTTCAACGAGCCTGCCAGGCAGGGACACAAAAACTCTGGTATCAGCGACTGAACAACATCATTGAAGCGTACGCAGGGAACGCTGTAGGCCACAAGGAAGTCCGCACTTCCTGAAGTCTTGAAATAGCCCCCTTATTAGCGTCGATGGAGCAATCCATCAAAGCAGATGGCAATGGTTTTAACGGTCCAGAAGCCAATACAGAGAAAGCGTTTTGGTGAGCTTTCTGAGGGTCTGCCGGGGTCCGCAAAGAGCGTGGCATGTGTCAAGAGAAACGCACAAGAACTTGGGATGCCCGAGCGTTCCCACCGCAAGGTAGGTGGGCTGAACGAAACATCAAGTACGGAAGCCAGAAACAATCGAGAAAACGCACATCATCCCTTTCAGCCCAAACGGGCTATTGGGTAGCACGTCTTTCAACTTCCTGGGTTTCGAGTTTCGCTGGGGGAAAGACCGGGCTGGCAAGCCGCAGGTTGACAAACGCACGGCTCGCAAAAGCCTGGGAAACTCCCTGATGCGCTTCAAGCTATAGTTCAAGGAAAACCGACATCACCGTTTACCCGATTTGTTCAGACTGCTGAATACAAAACTGACGGGATACTTCAATCACTTTGGCGTACATGGCAACCTGCAAAGTTTGGAGTTTTCTACTACCAGATTATTCGTCAGATGTGGAAGTATCTCAATCGACGCAGTCAGCGCAAGAGCTATAATTGGGAAGGGTTCAAGCAGCTTTTGGCCCAATTCGGCGTAGTGAAACCGCACATTGTCAATCGCCCAAGACGAGTAAGAATGGCTTTTGTCCCTGGTCAGGCATAATGCTTTTGCGGATGCGAGTATTTATGAAAATCCCTGTGCGATAGTTCCGCACGCCGGGATTTGTGCGGGGTCTGCCCGGTAACGGGCAGCTCTACCGCGATGGTGTATTAAATAAATTTCACACCAACGCGTATAAGGTCAAACAAACTTATGAGACTAACCCCCGAATATGAGCCAGTTCAAAAATTATATCTGTGTTTTGTTCAGGAGTTTTTCAATACACGTTTTGGCTACGGAAAAACAATATGCCAAATTATCAAAGTTGCCCAACGCTATGTTGATGTGGAACTTTTGATTGGCATTTCCGAAATGCCCTATTTCCAAGATGAATGTACCAAATATCAAGTTACTCTCGAAAATGTCACATTAAATCACGACACCCCAAACAGAAGTATTATCGCAGAATATATCCCTATATTTGCCAAAAATGAAGAAAGGGAAGATGTCGGGCTGGTTTTTCAAAATCCATTTTTAGAAAATTCCGTTGAACTAAAACTTTTTAGTCGGCGGTTGATTGACCAACTAGGCTTTCAACATTTAGATATCGGCTTTGAATTTTCCACTGCTCATCTCCTCGTAAACGAAGATGTTGTCTTATTATCAGATTATCTTTTCACGGGAGAAGACAAAGACGAAAAGCTCAAGTTCTTCTCAAATCATTTTCCCGAGCAATCTTTCTATGTTGTTCCAACATTAGCAGGAGATATCACTACAGATTTAGACATGTTTCTCTGGCCAATTGCACCCAAGGTCTGGATTGCTTCGGAGTATCCTTCTTATACACCGCAGGCAGATTCTATTGAGCCAGCCCTACAAGTGCTAAAAAAACATAATCATACAATTCATCGAGTTCCTGGTCTCGAACAAATTATTTATGAGGATATCAACACCATGCCCAATTACGCAAACGGCGTGATAATTAATCAAGCGGCTCTCGTTCCAGCCTATCAGCGCAAGGAAGACGGAGTTATCGCAAGTATATTGAAAGGTTATGGGTATCAGGTTTTCCCGATTGATTGCTCGAATATAATTCTTTCAAACAGCGGAATACATTGCATTTCAAAAACCGTGCCAAGAAGAGTATCAAACACACAGTAACCGCACAAAGCGCAGCGTCCTTTTTGGACTTCTCTACCGTACATTCAAAGCCTCGATAGTTTGGAAGTGAACTGAAGGCTCAAAGTCGAGGTTCTTTTTCAAAACATATTTGAGCCAATCGAGTCCGAGTCGAAAAGCATCAATGGTTGCATGCTTTACCCATCGTCTCAACCGCATCTCAATGCTTTTTCTTTAGCTTCGATAGGTGTTTCTGAACTCATCACTGAGAGTTGCGCATTTCGACTAACAACAATCCCGGTGACCATCATCGCCAGGGTGACCACGTGCCCAGGCTGGGCCTATTATAAGAATTACATTCTCCTAAAACAAACCGCCAGGCGGCTTGGCCCGGCCACAAGGTGGTTTGGGTTTTAAATCGGCCTAAATGATAAAGTTTTAGCCTCGCGCTGCCACCAGGAATGAAAACTCGCGTATCGTCAAGGAATTGAACCAGCAGGTTACCCATAAAAGAACATCCCGGGTTTTACCCGGGATGTTCTTTTATTATCCTTCAGTCTTTTCAGGCTGTTCTGATACTTGCTTCTAATTGCTTGCCGAATTGTGCCATTTGTTCCTGGGTCATGTTCTTCATTGCATCGGCATGCGTTACGCCGCCATGCGCCATAGCTTTTTGCATTACTTCTTCCTTGCTGGCTCCAGTTGCAACAAAATCGCAGTCCATACCGATATCCTTGCAAGCAAACTTCATCATTTTATTCTCCTTGAATTTGGAAAAGCACCGATAAGTGACGTACATCAATTATAATACCACCATTATTGTCCAATTTCAACGCCACTGCTTCGGTATTTACCATCCATCCCCCCACATCTGGGGATGATCAAGTGTTTTTATAACTCTGCGACCGTCGGGATAATTTCACGCCCAAAGACCTCCAATGGCTCGATTTCATCAATATTTGGCATGTTGAAGATGACATGTTGTATACCCAAAGCAGCCTGCTCGTGGCACAGTTTAATCACATCGTCTGCTGTCTTCTTTCCAGGTGCCAAATGTATCGTGTTAAGTGTGGTCTTCTCTATCTCGGTGTAATCTCGTCCAACGGCATCACAATGCTGTTTCAATAAATCCAGTTTATTACGCACGGTCTCGCTGCCCATGCCTGCAAATAGATTGCAGGCGTCCGCATACTGTGCCACCAATCGGAGAGTTTTCTTCTCACCTGCACCACCGATCAAAATGGGTGGGTGTGGTTTTGTGAGCGGTTGTGGATTGCACAATGTTTCTCCAAGTTTGAAATGCTTGCCATCGTAAGGACCATTATTATCTGACCACATTTGTTTGGCAATTTGGATGGTTTCTTCCAATTGTTCAAAGCGTTCTTTTACTGTTGGGAATGGAATGCCCAACCCGCGGGCCTCGCGCTCAAACCAGGCTGCGCCGATGCCGAAATAAGCCCGCCCGCCTGAAAGTACATCCAGAGTAGTGACCGTTTTAACCAGAATGCCTGGATGGCGATAAACCACTCCCGTCACCATTGTGCCCAGCTTGACTTTTTTCGTCATGCCCGCCAAATATGAGAGCGTGCTGTAACCCTCTAACATATAGTCCTCAGCCGGTCCCAGGAAAGCGCGGTCGGGTCCGCCAATTTGAAAGAAATGGTCCATCACCCACAAGCTGTGAAACCCGCAGTCATCTGCGCTGCGGGCGATCTGCGCCAATTTTTCGCGCAACCCTGCGGATCCGCCAGAGAAGGTAAAGTTTGGGATCTGTAGTCCGATTTTCATGTTGTTTCCTCATAATTTTAGTTTTATGGTTTGTTGGTTGAAAGAGATGCGAAATTCTGATTGTACGATTGAACTATTATGACACAAACACTCCGATATGCCAATGCCGCCGCTTGATCGAAATTTTCCCCTGGCGGCCGGTGCAGGTGTGCCGATCCATCTCAACGTGTGCCTTGATAAATATCTTATGAACGAAGGTCGCTGTGATATAGCGTTCAAATTCGATGAAAGCATCCGCGGAAAAAACATCCGCAAAATACGGCGCATACTGCTGAATCAATTCAGGAAACTCAACCAATGGAAACATGTTTCACCTCCGAG
>CAIMZS010000579.1 GCA_903846015.1 uncultured Anaerolineae bacterium
GAGCCAATATGTGGACCTTTCTGCCTATCAGGGTTGGGTTTGCGCAGATTGCGGCCAGCCGCTCGTGCCGGGCAAAGTGGATATTTCCTACCTGGGCAATTCCTTCCCGGTCGATCTGCTCAAATGCCCCAACTGTGGGTTGGTGCTCATCCCGGAGGAACTTGCGCTCGGCAAGATGGCCGAGGTTGAAAAGGCTTTGGAGGATAAATAGTCGTGGCGACCGCGAAACCTGCATATGCGTCTTATGACAATGGTGCGCTCAGCCAGTCAACGGGAGGCCCATTACGCCCTGGCGGGCTGGATTTGACCGCGCATATGTTGGAGTTGTGTGAATTGCCATCGGGTGCCCATGTTCTGGATGTGGGCTGCGGCACCGGTTCCACTGTTGAAGGGTTGCGGGTAAATGGTTCTTACCGTGCCTTCGGAATTGACCGTTCCGAATTGCTCTTGCAAACCGGAATCACCCTGCATCCCACCCTGCCGCTGGCTTGCGGCTGGGGAAAAGCGCTGCCGGTTGCCAGCGGAGTGATGGATGCCGTCATCGGCGAATGCAGTCTTTCGGCCATGTCGGATATGAAAGCCGTGCTGAATGAGTTTCGGCGCGTGCTGCGCCCCGGCGGGCAGCTGGCGCTTAGCGATGTGTACGCGCGAAACCCGGCGGGACTGCCGTCCTTGCGCGCGCTGCCGCCAAACTGTGGCCTGCGTGATGCGCTGACCAGGGAAGACCTTGTTGCTAACTTGCAGGCACACGGTTTTGAGATCCGGATTTGGGAGGATCACTCCGATACGCTCAAGTACCTGGCTGCACAGATGATTCTGGCGCACGGTTCAATGAGCGAATTTTGGAGCAAATCCGAGCCCGCTGCAGATCCAATGGATCTGCAGATTGCCATCAGCAAGACAAAACTTGGTTATTACATACTGGTCGCACAACTTTATTAGTTTGGGTTGGTTTGCGCTTCGTCGCAAAAGAGGTGTGATATGGATGAACTGGAACAACTAATGGTACTCCGCAAACAGGGCTTTTATTGCAGCCAGATATTAATGTTGCAGGGTCTTGAGCAGTTGGGCAAAAGTAACCCGGACCTGATTCGCGCCATGCACGGGCTTGCAGGTGGACTCGGTTTCTCGGGCGAACTGTGTGGCGCGCTGACAGGCGGTGCATCTCTGCTTGGTCTGTATGCCGGCAAAGGCACACCTGAACAACCTGAAGATCCGCGCCTGGACTTTATGATCATGGACCTGGTCAAGTGGTTCAAGGCCGAGTACAGCGAGCAGTTTGGCGGTATCCGTTGTGAGGAAATCCTGGCCGGTAACAGCCAGAATCAGGCCATCCGCTGCCCAATCCTGGTAACGGGTGTGCTCCAAAAGGTTAAAGACTTACTGGTAGAGAACGGTTATGACCTTTCGGGGCTGGAATAATGGCTGATCTCACCCTGCCAATGGTTCTGCTATCACCCCAAGTTCTCTCCCATACCGAAAGCGTCTGCCCAGACTGCTTGACACGCATCCCGGCTGCGCGCGTACAGTATGGCGAAGATGTTTATCTGGAGAAGACCTGCCCGCAGCATGGCGCATTCCGCGCTGTCATCTGGCGCGGTCAGCCAGCTTTTACTTCCTGGGTGCGCCCGAAAACCCCTTCTTTCCCCAAAAACCCCTTTACCGAAGTCAGACAGGGTTGTCCGTATGACTGCGGTTTGTGCCCTGAACATCAAC
>CAIMZS010000580.1 GCA_903846015.1 uncultured Anaerolineae bacterium
AGGATGACAAATCCTGTAAAAGTATTTCTACATGAGGTTTTCCTTCAGTATTAAGTTTGCCTATTAGTTTTTCCGCTTCCTCAGGGAGATTCGAGGAATTAATAGCTGGATTTAGGACAAGCCAAAGAAAAACCACCTCTGATAAACCTCGTCGAAGACGGGAAGATGATTGCTCTTCGCCTGAATTATCGAGAAGCACTTCACGTAAGCGCATTAGCCTAGAGTCAAAGGCAGGAAACATCTCGTTCCGAGGGTCTTTTCCATTCACCCTGAATCGGTAGCTAACTTCACGTACAACTGAAACACCACGCGATATAGGATCAACGCGGCGGGACTCAAATAGTTGCGTATTCCATTCCGACCAAACCGGAAGGCAATTGTAGAACATGGCTTTGACCAGTTCTTGCGATACCGAAAAATCAGCGGCCAGTCCATAATCACGCGATAAATTAAGGTACATTGAATAAGGACTTTCTGGCGCTCCATAATGCTCAAATAGATCAACAACAGACTGAACGTAATTCACGAAAGCCTTGTCATGGGTTTTCTCTGATTTTGCCACTTGAACCCCGAGGCCTTTCATAATGGCGAAACTAACACTCAAGCGTACGCGTGCCAAGGCCTCGTCTTCCAGAAAATTCAGGAATCTGGTTACCTGGCTATCGTTTTTGTCAAAGTCTTGCCGGAGTGTTTCAGTAAGTTTGTCGCGTTGTATCTCATCAAATTCATCATCTCGATGGGACTGAGTATTAGCGATACTACTGGTCATACGATCAAGCCAATCTTCAGCTTGAATTTCTTCCAGAGCAGAAAGAACACGGGCAACATCTTTTTCACGTAGAGAGGCGGGGCGCTCTGTTTTTGCAAATTCAATTGCCACCAATTTAGCTGGTAATGCTTCAAAGAAATGCTTAATCCCAGTCAATTGGGCAAGCTCCTGAAGTGCCGATGCTGGATCTGAAACCAGTATATTTTCCGATGCGATTCCCAAACGATCTATTTCATCAGCTATTAGTCGTTTCAGTTTGGCGATATTCTGAGAAAGTCCAGCGATATTGTCATTGAACATCCGTCCTCCCATCTTCGCCGTGAAGTTTTTGGATGGACTCACCAGATCACACAAAAAACCTGTTGTATCCGATTGACGGAAAGCATCACGCATTTCTTTTTGAGCGAGAAATCGGCGAAGTATTCCGTAGGTGTTGATGCCAAGACGCTTTTTGGCAGGATCAAAGGTGAGTACAGGCCAACTGAACGGATGATCTGGACGGTTTTTATCGGGTGGAAAAGCTTTCACCAGAAAATCAATCAGTGAAGCTAGATCAGTGGCGGGTATTCGTCCGCGTGCATGTACGGACGCACCCCCTTGTTGGGATATTTGCGACATTGGCATTCTCCTTAGAGACTGACCTTTTCAGGTCTCATCGCTCTCTAATGCCTGCCAAGCGGGAGAGAACGGGATTATTATTCTATAGGGGAAGTATAGAGCAGATCGCAACTGATGTAATAGTATAAGTTCACGGAATTGTAAGAATTTCTCGCGGTTACTTTGCAGATATTGTTGATAAAGTCACG
>CAIMZS010000581.1 GCA_903846015.1 uncultured Anaerolineae bacterium
ATGTCTGTGTTTGGATACCTGGGGTCTGTGACTTTTATAGAAACACCTACTGTACATGTTCCAGCTTCGTTATCCTGGTCAGTAATAGAATAGGAATACGAGAGTTCCAGCATTCCGCCAGGTGCGATCCTGTCGTTTTTATGTGTGAGATCGGGATTCTCTTCAGTCGGGTATGGGATTACCAGCCCGGTTAATGTCACATTGCCGGTGTTTACGATCCATACCCTCAATTTAATTTCATCACCCACCCTTCCGAAAGTAGACTGAGAGGGTTGGACCTCCGCTGTGATCTGTGGGTTTAACTCGGCAGTAAGGTCGACCGTCCTGGTAACCCAACTGATCGTGCGCCCACCCAGATCCGTGACGGCAGCGCTGAATTTGACCGGCAAATCGCCTCTATCCAGATCATCCTGGGTGACCGTATAACTGCATGAATATACCTGGCTGGTGGCGCCGGCATACATGATGAAAGGCTGTGCCGGCAGCCCGGTCAAACTGGGATCAAGCGACGAGCTGAGCACAATATTCGCCAGGTCCCTGCTGGAATCATTTTTTACCGTAATGCTGAATTTAATGATCTGCCCAGCTTTGTTATAAACCTCCGCATCCTTTGTAACGGTCAGGGTCAACGGCGCCCTGCCTGGTGTGGCGGGAACAGTCTTGGCGCCTTCATCGATACGCTCCGTCAGTACCAGGATCATATCCAAAAGCTGTGTGCTGCTGTAAATCATTGTCCGACTGCTGCAACTTTCGACTTTCCCGAAATTGCCGCCTTCTGCCAATTCAATCGTGCCCAGCGGGACGCAGGCTGGCTCAGTTACTCCATCCCATTGACGGGAAACTGCTTCACACAGATCTCTGCCATGCGCAGTGGCGCTGGCGGCCGTGGTACTCAGGCTCTTTTTAATGCGTTGATCGACCCGGTTTTCAGTTCTGTCCAGGCTAACCTGCACACAGAAGCGTTCGATCACGGTTTCTGGGGCGCTGTGATCATGGGTATCGCAGTCCTGGGGAGTGTACTGTGAGTAATCAGCGTAACATTCGCGGTAACACAGGTTGACCGACACGATCGCGCTCCTTTCAACGGGGACGGTGTCGGTGACCCGCCCGGAACAGTCGCCAATCTGGCGCGGATCGAAGCTGGTTTGCTCGGGCACGATGATGACCCTGCCGAGCGGGTCAATCGCCACGCCAGGCGACAGGCAGCATAACTTGCCATCCGCAGAAAAGCTGATCTCCAGGCCGCACAACACACCGCTGCCCAGCGCCAGCCGGTTGACCAGCCTTTCCATGTTGGTGAAATAATCCTGTTCCCGGTTGAGCTTTAGCTCATCGAGCAGCTGCCCAAAGAAATAATTATTGCGCCTGGGCGCCATCAGCCTGCCCAATTCCGGCCGGTTTGTGTTTTCACTCATACCCTGTCTCCTTTTCAGTCATTCGTCGCGAAGCGTGCTTTGCGTAAAAAGACGCCATGCCAATCTCACTCTCCAATTAGACCCCATTTCTTGAGGTGGAGTGTTGCTCTTACCAGCCTGGTATATTCCCATCCTGCTCAAGATTCCTTCGCTTTGTGCTTCTTCTCTGGCGGCGGATCGGCAAGGTGCGAATCGACACCCAATTGCGACCAACCCAGGTCAAGCGGCGGCGGAGGCCCTGCCACGATGCTGTCGATGCCCAGGCGGGCCTGGTAGCCCACGCGCATGCGCGGCTCGACAAAGCACAACTGGTAATCGGTGTGGGCCGGTTTCTCCAGGTGAATGATGCGCCTGAGCATCTGGCGCTGGGCATCCTTTGGCAGCGCGCAAGCCGGAACGCTGACCGTAAACAGATGGGCCGTATCGCTGTACAGCGGCATGCCAAAATCCGCCTTTTCGAGCGGACCGCTCTCGCCCACCACGCTCTGACCGATCAATATATCCCCGGCCTGGCTTTCAAGCGCGCCCAGTTCAAGCTGGGCGCCTTCATCGCGCACGGCATACAAGCGCTCCTGCGGTATGATTTGCTTGCGCTGGCTGCGGCTCTCCCACGAAAGCTGCACGCTGGCCCAACCCCGATTTTCGAAATACTCCAGCCGGATGGCGTACCAGCGCCCAGCCTCCAGGCTGATCGGAAACTTTACCGAGCTGTATTCCTTGGGCGGCTGGTCAACCCATTGATCGATGATCAGCATATTGTCCACGTACAGGCGGGCGCCGTTGTCTACATTCACATAAAAGGTGTATTTTTCGGTGTAGCGCGGCGATATTTGACCCGTCCAGCGCACCGAAAACTGATCCTCCGGCATGCTCGCCGCTGGTCTGTTATTGCCCCAATTGAAATCCACCTGGGGATCGATGCGCGAAAATACGCGCGCTTGAAAACTCATGCCGCGGTAATACTCGCCTGTCAGCCCCATCAAGTGCGGATCGACCAGGGTATGACCCGGCACGATCATGCCGTCCGGCAGGGCCGCTGCCAGCCCGGTATCGAACCCCAGCCGCGAGGTGTAGCCCAGCTGCCAGATGTGCCGTTCGTGGAAGCTTTCCAGGATGACCGGGTGCGCGCCGCAGTACAGCGTGATCATCTCATGCAGCCCGAGCGGTGTGCCGCGCCGGTCGTTGATCTCATGCGCATGCCGCAGGATCCTTCTGAGATGTTCGTTGTCGACGCGCTCGGGCGGGTTGAAGGCCAGCCAGGATGCCAGCCAGCCCAGCCCGTCTTGCGGCGCGCTGAACGGGTCAAAGCGCCCCGGCATCTGCGCCTGGGTCAATTCCAGGTCACCCAATTCAGCCTGGAACTGCGCCAGCCAGCGCTCCAGGAATCCATCCGGGGCATCCTCGCGCTGGTAGACAGCCGGGAGATGCTGGATGTAATTCTTGCCGGCTGTCTGGATCTGCACCTGCTGCAGCAGCGGGCCACTTTGAAGGCTCTCGTCCGAATACATGCTTACACGCAGCCAGAGGTAGCGCTGCGGCGGCAGCAGCGTGTCCAGCGCCCTTGCAAGGCAGTCCGGGTTGTCCAAATCGGGAACGGCGCTGGCGGAAGCCGATGTAAAAATGCGCAGCTCACAGCGCGCGCTTGCGTTGTCCGCAGGCAGATCCACCTGCACATGCGCGCGCTGCCATGTACCCAACTGACCAGCATCGAACGGACCGGCGGAGAGAGTGCCGGAGGCGCCTTTCAGCGCCAGCGTGCCATCACGGCGCTTTTCCAGGCCAGAGGTTACCGCGCGTTCATCCCAATGCTCCAGATCGCGCAGGATTGCGTAAAGAACCGGCTGCCCGTTCATCATCAATCCACGTACAGGTTGTACAGGATGCGCCCGCCGCTTTCGTTGTCCACGGCCAGGTCGATGTAATATTCGCCTTCGGAAAAGCTCAGATCGGGCGAGAGCAAATCCAAACGGATGGGACCGGTGCCGTGGCTGTAGAGCGGGTCATTGTCATCGCCCTTGCCTTCACCGAGTTGGTCCTTGCTGCCATAAAGCGATGCACGTGAACCTTTTACCTGGGTCAGGATGTCCGCCGTGCGATTACCATCATCCGTGCCATCCCCGGGCGAAAGCGGCCGCTGCCCGCCATCGCCCACACTGCCGACATACACCTGCAACTTTTCCACAAATTTCAGCGATAAAGCTTCCGGACCCTCCTTACCGAGATCTTTGCTTCGCGCAGGGACATCAGCTACACCTGCCAACCTGGATAAACCACCAGCCTGCAGAGGAATGGGCCGGCCCTGCTCGTTATCCTCGGTTGTCATGGGAAGTGCGTGTGTATGACCATCATTCTCATTCAAAATTAATTCAAAGTTGAAATCATGAAGCGACTTCTGTCCTCCGTCAATCATGGGTAGGAACGAGATGCCCATGCTGGGGTCCGTTATGGGAAAACAAAAACGAGCCGACGCATTATTGAGGGGATGA
>CAIMZS010000582.1 GCA_903846015.1 uncultured Anaerolineae bacterium
CCAGCGCTTTGCTGGTCGCTTTACAACAAAGTAATTGCGCTACCCGCTCTGCCGGGACTGTTTCGTTTGTACCCGACAACATTCTATTGCATAATTTGTAAAGGTCCTGTAACCACTTTTTTAGCTTTTATGAACCGTGCCTTTAATTTATATCTTTATCGACAAGTCCAAACAAAAGTACCTGCATTAAGAAAAATGCAGGTACTTTTGTTTGAGCAGGTTATTAAACCTATTTCACTACTTCCTTTTTCTTTTTCTTTTTCTTGTCCTTATCCTTACCTTTACCTTGCTCTTTGTTTGCCATAGTTTTCTCCTTTCTTGGGAATCAACGCTGAAAGACCCAGTTCAGCTCACGAATATAGTTCTTTAACTGATCGTTCAAGGCACGACCGGACATCCGCCAACCCCAGAAACCCCCAACCTTACCTGGAAAATTCATTCGAGAATCGCTACCAAGTCGTAGGAAATCCTGAATTGGTGCGATTGAAAAAACCGCAACTGAACTCCAGATGGTACGCAACATATCGCCAGATACATCTTCGTTGTCACGGCTGATGTAATGATGATAAAAATCCCTTTCCGAAGGAGGAGCGGACCGGTACCACCCTAAAGAAGTATCATTATCGTGGGTTCCCGTATATGTAACGCAATTGCTGGTGTAGTGATGAGGTAAAAACGGGTTATCAGGACCAGAAAAACCGAATTGCAATATCTTCATTCCAGGCAGCTCAAACATGTCACGAAGGGCTACCACATCTGGGGTAATCTCACCCAGATCTTCTGCAATAATCGGTAAGTCCCCTAATTCATCTCTAATTGCATTAAACAAATCAGCTCCCGGACCCGGCACCCAGCGACCATGCTCAGCAGTCGCCGCCTTGCCAGGTATTTCCCAATAACCGGAAAATCCACGGAAATGATCGATACGAACAATATCAACAATTTGCAAGGTCGAACGAATGCGATCAATCCACCATTTATATCCGGTTTGCTTGTGCTTTGGCCAGTCATAAAGCGGGTTGCCCCATAATTGCCCAGTTGGGGAAAAGTAATCCGGAGGAACGCCTGCTACAACAGATGGCTTTCCAAACTCATCGAGAAAGAAAAGGTGAGGATTCGACCACGCATCTGATGAATCCATTGCAACAAAAATGGGGATATCACCCACAATTTGCAATCCCTTACTGTGCACATAACTTCGCAGTGTATTCCATTGACGGAAAAAAAGAAATTGACGAAAACGTTGGCGCCAAATTACTACTGAATATTCCCGTGTGGCTTTTTCCAAAAGATCACTGTGGCGATCCCTCTCACCATCTGGCCACTCGTTCCAGGATACTCCACCATTTGCATCCTTGATAGCCATAAAAAGAGCAAAATCATCCAACCAGTTTGCATTATCAGAACAGAAAGTTTCAAACTCTGTATGAATATCTCCATGCGGCATCAAAATAAACCGCTCGTAAGCCTTGTCCAGCAAACCAGGTTTCCAGATGTAAAGCTTTCCAAAATCCACTTGAGAAGGATCCCAGGACGGCATATCCGCCAAATCATCAGGCAACAACAGACCTTGTTCGATCAATATCTCAGGGCTAATAAGGTATGGGTTTCCGGCAAATGCAGAAAAGCACTGATATGGAGAGTCACCATACCCAGTTGGGCCCAATGGCAACACCTGCCAAAGTTTACATCCAGCTTCCGCAAGGAAATCTATAAATCGATAGGCCTGAGGACCGAGATCGCCAATACCATACGGCCCCGACAGGCTGGTTGGGTGAAGAAGAATCCCAGAACTACGTTTAAAGGACATTATTTCCTCGCGAGTAAAGAGTTGTAAAGTTCAGCGTATTTATTGGCTGAAATCCGCCATGAAAAATCGGCACTCATACCGGCTTTCTGCATTGCCAGCCAATCTTCACGATAATCAAAAACCTTCAATGCCCGGCGAAGAGCGCCAGCCATCACCCCCGGTGATGAATCGGTAAATAGAAATCCGGAATACCCTTCCGCGATCGTATCTCTTAACCCGCCAGTGGCGCGTGCAACTGGAATTGCCCCATACCGCATCGCGATCATTTGAGCCAACCCGCAAGGTTCGTACCTTGAGGGCATCATCAACATATCCACCCCGCCGTAAATCTGTCGAGATAATTTACCATCATAACGGATCACGGCACAGACACGATTAGGGAAATCGCTTTCAAGTCGTCGAGCAATTGATTCGATTTCCGAATTACCAGATCCAAGCAATATTGCTTGCCAATTCAATTTCTGAATTAACCGTAAAGCGCCAATTGCAATATCAACACCCTTTTGTTGATCCATACGCGTGACCATCGCAAGAAGTGGTATGTTTTCATTTACAGCAAAACCAAACGATGTCTGCAAAAATCTTTTTGTGACAACACGCGCTGCAAGATTATCTGAAGAAAAATTCTCCAACAGGGATTCGTCTTTAGACGGATCCCAGCTAAATGTATCAATCCCATTTACGATTCCTGTAATAGACTCATGCCGCGATTGAAGGAATCCTTCAAGACCACAGCCATATTCTGGCGTTTGAATCTCTTCGGCATACGACGGTGAGACCGCAACAATCTCATCAGCAGACCACAATCCAAGCGGCATAGGAGTGTGTTGTCCCCACCAAGGCAAGTTAATGTCATTTACTGGTGGTAGTCCGTAAGCAGTAAGAGCGGCTTCGGAGCCTGCGCCCATATAACACAGATTGTGGACGGTTATTAGTGTTTTCACACCAGCCCAAAATGGATCATCCTGCATTCGATGTACCCCATATAGGGCGGTTGCAGTATGCCAATCATTGGCGTGAACGATGTCAGGTCGCCAATCGAGACGACGAACTAATTCAAGGGCCGCCAATGAGAAAAAAACAAATTTTTCGCCATCGACTGCGGCATCAGTATCATAAACTTTCGTAGCCTGGCTGAAAGGATCACCAGATATCAAATAAACATGTAAACCGCGCAGCTCTGTGTGAAAAACCTGAACCGGCACATCTCCACCTGCTCTCGGAATTGTAAAAACCGCTTCGCGGTGAATTTCAAGATTATCGGTTCGAATGGCTGTATGAAAAGGTATCACCAAACGGACATCAAGATTCGCATTAAGATCAAGCAGTGCATTTGGAAGAGATCCGCCAACATCACCCAAACCACCAACTTTCACAAATGGATCAGCTTCTGATACAAGAAAGAGAATTTTTAACGGTATCGGCATACATATATTTTACAACAAAAAAACATGGTCAACGAAAAAACCGTCATTCTCGTTATACTTATTATCAAGGAAAAAGAAGCTGGGTGAGTATCTTTTATTACAGCACCAAAAATCCGAGCTATTTCTAATTAATTCCTGTCAAGGTCGATATGTCTCTTGAGAGACAAAGAAAACCAGGATAAGAAACAAACCGATAACGCTAAAGACCCTCCAGAAGGAGGGTCTTTAGGGCGGGCGATGGGTTTCGAACCCACAACATTTGCCTCCACAGGGCAACGCTCTGCCGTTGAGCTACGCCCGCCATGTTTGAAGCGGGGAGATTATATCACTACCATCACGCTCTTTCAAGGATTTCTCTCACCACTTTTTCAGCATCAGCCCGAATAACTGTTTCTTGAACTCCGTTTTTCAAATCTTTAATCGTTACTCTGCCAGCTGCCGCTTCATCTGGACCAACTACAATCACAACCTTCATTCCCATCCTGTCCCCAAACTTGAATTGTTTGGGCAATTTTGCCGGTTCCGGATAGGTTGTCACCTTCAATCCTGCAGATCTAAGATCAGCAGCAAGAGAATAAGAATTCATCCAAAGCGACTCGTCAAACACTGTCACAAGCACTGGTGCGGGTGTAGGGACAAAGGCAGGGATCAGGCCGGCCTCCTGTAAAATAATTCCAACCACCACGTCTCCCATCGCAAAGCCTACGCCAGAAAGCGGGTCTCCGCCGACATCTCGTAATAAATTATCGTAACGCCCTCCACCTAAGATTGCCCGACGAACGCTACCTGAAATATCAAAGGCCTCAAAGACAGTCCCGGTGTAATAAAGAAGTCCACGCATAATGTTCGGATCATATTTGATATATTCATTTACTCCAAGCGCCTTAAGCGTTGTAAATAATCTTACCAATTCTTCCGATTGTTGCCACAGGTTGTAATTTGCAAGGATTTGCTTCAAGCCTTCAAGTTGAGTTTGTTTAATCCCAAGATCTAACACATATTCATCCCATCTGGCAGGCTCCATTTTGGTTCGTCGATCCACAGCATTTGAGATCGCCATACGCTTGTCAATTGGGATCTCCAATAAGTCGAATTGTGCATCCATTAACCGACGATTATTCACAAAAATAGTGGCAGCCTGTGAATTCAAACCACTCAGTTTCAAGAAAGTTGCGGCAACTGCGATAATCTCAGCATCTGCCTCTGGTGAATTTACCCCTAACATATCCACGTTCCATTGAAAAAATTCCCTTGAACGACCTCGCTGGGGACGTTCGTACCGCCAAAATGGTCCAAATGACCACCAACGCACTGGAAACGCTAATTCCCCCTGTTTTTGGACAATCATACGTGCAAGGCTTGGCGTGAGCTCCGGGCGAAGGGTTATCATATCACCGCTTCGATCTGGAAATACAAAAGCTTGTTCTTTGACCAGCTCCTCCCCGGACTTGGCAGCATAAAGATCAATGGTTTCAATAAACGGCCCATCCCATTCTTGGAAACCAAACATTTCAGAAGCCTGGCGAACATTTCTATAAATAAAATTGCGCCTTGCCATTTCCTCAGGATAGAATTCCCTTGTACCTTTAACTGATGGTATGGTTATTTTTGATGCCATATAATACTCCCAATTAATTGACCTAACCTCAATATTCAGCCATTGAATTTTAAAGCTGGTTTGGTATAATCCTATTATTGGAAAGCAGAGCCTGAACAATGCTGCCAAAACTAGGAGAAAAAAATGCAAATTAATTATCAGGAAACAAGTAAGGACTTACTAAAAAGAATCGATATCCATGAAAAATATGGAGCAAAGAATATTGATAACTGGAATTTGGAAGTGCTCAACCCACAACCAAATTTCAAAATTTTAGACGTCGGTTGCGGTGCGGGCAAACAGTGTTTTCTATACAGCGATTATACTAAAGGTCAGGCCGTTATTACAGGCGGTGATTTTTCTGAAGAACTTCTTGAAAAGGCCCGCTCCAAACAAATTGAGCGGGGAGATAGCAATATCAACTTTCAATTTTTGGATTTTAACAAACCATTTTCTTTTGGCGATAATACTTTTGATTTTGTATCAAGTGCGTTTGCCATATATTATGCATCTGATTTACAATTCACTTTCAGTGAGGTGCACCGTGTCCTCAAACCAGGCGGTCGTATGTTTGTGACTGGGCCACTTCCCGAAAACAAGCAGATGTTCTACCAAATCATTAAGGAAGCGACAAACCAATCCATACCACCAATGCCGGGTTCAAGCCGATTTAAAGGCGAAATATTCAATTCTATCAACTCAATTTTTGCTAAAACCGAATTACTTACATTTGAAAATCCGCTTACCTTTCCGGAAGTTGAACCATTCATCGAATATGTAAGAGCATCATTGAGTGAAGATCGAAAGTTATGGACT
Source organism: uncultured Anaerolineae bacterium (assembly GCA_903846015.1). Classification (GTDB taxonomy): domain Bacteria; phylum Chloroflexota; class Anaerolineae; order Anaerolineales; family Villigracilaceae; genus UBA5195. The sequence goes on from CAIMZS010000582.1 coordinate 5,651, forward strand.
AGCATGTTTAACGGACCAGAAGAATACAATGCAATAATTGCCAAAATCGAAGAAGTCGCAACACGATTGTTTCTGAAAGACGGCAAATTAGTAATGACCAAAGTAGTTGGTGGCATTCTGGCTCAAAAATAGACAAATTAATCATATCTGTTTGCGGCTCTAGCCAAAAAGTGCTTGGGCCAGAATAATATCCAGTTATTAGAGTAAAGGTCCTTATGAACTTTTTTGGGAAAAGAATATTATTTATAGGAGCACATCCGGATGATATCGAACTGGGCTGTGGAGCTTTTCTCCATCACGTGATACCTTTCAGCGAAGTACTATGCGTAACGCTTTCAGATAACCAGAAAAATCCCAATCTTAAAAATGTTGTCAATGAACATCTTTCCAGTTTTTCGATTCTTGGTGTACATCAAGATCAGATTGTCCTTGAACAATTTGAAACCCGCAAATTTCCCGATATGCGTCAGGAAATATTGGAATACTTGCTAAAATTACGCAAGGAATTCAAACCAGATATGGTTTTTGTCCATACGCGTTCAGACATTCACCAGGATCACAATGTGGTCACTGAAGAATCATTGAGAGCATATCGCGGCACTACAGTGCTTGGTTTCGATGTGGTTCGTTCCAGCTATGGTTTTTTTCCTCACTTCCTTGTCGAAGTTAGTGAAGACGATGTTCAGGCAAAACTTGCTTCACTTGCGGAGTACAAGACCTATTTGGATAAATATTATTTTGACCCTGCACTTTTACGCGCCACAATGATTCGCCATGGCGCTCTGGCAGAATGCCCATATGCGGAAGGCTTTGATATTCTTAGAATTGTAGGGAGATTCAGCGTTTCAGATTAAAAGCAACGAACGAACACCACTGTTTGATGTTCGTTCGTTGCTATTTTAAATCACTCATCAAGCATTCAATTAAACTGCCCGTGATTTCGACAATCTTAACATCAACTTTACAAGAAACTCATGGATTTTGTTAAAGTTCATCTCAATGTAACAGCTAGGCCTAATTAATAAAACCAGTGCCGAAATTATTTTTATTCTTTTGGAATTCCTATATAAATATCGTCATCTCTCAGCTCAACCGGATATGCCGGAATATCGACTACCGCTGGCATTGACAAAGCCTTACCGTTGCGCGCATCAAATTCCGCACCGTGGCGAGGACAAACAACCGCGAATTCTTCCAATAATCCATCTCCAAGGGGGCCTTCATCATGGCTACAAACATCGCCAATAGCAAAGTACTTTCCAGCGATATTAAATAATACAATAGGCTTGTTATCAATTTCAACAAAAAGGCGTTCGCCATTGGGTAGATCAGCTGGACCAATTCTATAAAAAATCAACTTGGTTTCATCTAATTTAACGTAGTTAAACATTTGTAATACCTTCAACTTTCATCGTTTGGACTTTTGACAACAAGAAATAACCTTGCGGCTTCGTGAGCGCGAGGAAGCACCTTTACAACTTCATAAACGAACCGAAAACTCAAGTTTTAGTCTTTTTCACGACTGAGAGTCGTTTTCTTGGAGTGAGCACCATGCCTTTTGGCCGCCCCGGGGATATACCTCGAGGTTTGGGCGCAGGGGACGGTGTCCCAATCTGCCTAATTATTCGGCTCATATCCCGTTGTGCAGCAGCCGGGGTGATCAACTTGTTCAAAACAGATGGCAGGTAACGTTCCCAAGGTCGTGGCAATTGAGAAACCAAGTCTTTTGCTGCCCAAAGTTGCAAATATGCCAACGCTACCAGTCGCCACCAGTTTTCTTCGTGTTTATCGTCCGGGGTCTGGAACTTATCCAGCAACAACTTCTGTTTTCCAAAGCGAAAGAAATGCTCCAGATCGTAGCGCTGCAAATACGATTGATAAATGTCCAGCAAGGAAAGCTCAGCACGTCTATCGCCCATCACAATCAACCATAATGGTTTCGCAAACAGGGCTTTACCATTTGGGTCATACCAGCGAATTTTGACGAGGGTAAAAGCATGTTTGTGCATGGGAATATCTTGTTTCCCGCGCATCAATAGGTTTTTCCATGCCTGGATTTCGATCCGATAAGTTATCTTGCGCTGGCTGGTGAAGGTGGTTTCAGCAACATCATCTGGTTCACCCCAGGTTTCAGAATCTTTCAAACAAAAAGGTTTCCCGTACCAAGTTGGGTGACCCTTACCGCTCTCTTCGTCAACATCTGAAGCAGGCTCATGGTAGAAAGTGCGCGTACCACGCGCACGGGTAATTGTTACCAAGTTTGATTTATCGCGATTGACGTTCAAGAATGCCGGCTTGCTATATGCACTGTCTACTACTTCTACGCATAACATATCACCAAAAGGCAGTTCATCATCGTCCAGTAGGGTTCTGACTTGCTGAGCGCCAACCAATTCTTTGTTCGCCATGCTGGTAACCCGTTGCATTGCAAGTGGAATTACCCACGGACCTATCTTTACCTTGTCCCGCTCGGGTAATGCGGCCACAAATGAGTACTGATGCCCAATCGCAATCGGCTTGTTGCCCTTGATGGTGTTTGGCTGATAGACATAGCCGCGATCGGGTAAAGTTTCTGCATATGGCCGTGGGCTTGAAGTAACATCTGTCCCGAGCAGATAAAACTTCCGTGTCTGCGGGGGCTCAATTGTCTTCGCAGCCAATCGAGCTATTTGCTTTTCGCTGAGGCACTCCACAGCAATAGCTTTGTTCAAAGCTGTGTATGTCCGCTGAAATTGCGGGTTCAAGGTTAATTCGACTACCGATTTGGCCGTGGTGTTGCTACTGAGCGCATCCACCAAATCCATTAACGTGTCGGTTCGTTTATAGTTGTTAAAGTTCTGGTAAACTTCAGAACGGAACTGCTGCAGTTGGTTGTCCATAACTCCCAATTGTCATGCAGTTCCATCTTTTTCGCAATCTTTGACTTTGTCAAAAGTCCAAGAATAAAGGATTGATGCGGCTAAAATACCGAAAGTCCAAAAGAGATAACTATGCGTCGTCACATCTGTAAACGACGCCTGCAAGGAAGCTGTACCAATAATATTTCCCACACTCTGCAGATATTAAAAGTATAGATAATATCCTTCCATAAGTCACATGACAAATGTCACTAAAAATGATGCCGAATTGCTATTAATGCAATTCTCCTTGTCCAGCTGATGATAATGTTATAGTTTTCAGATAATGATTTTGCATCGTAGCGGCGACTTTCATTGCGTTTCCTCACCAAACGACTGAAGTCGTTACTGCAAATCCAAATTCTTTTCTGAAGAGCTATTGCATGCTTGCCTCTGTCAGCCTCCAAAGCTAAGGTAAGGATGCTATAAACAGGGGCACGCGCTTGTTGACGATTGTCCAAATCCCTGTTACGATACTTAGCAAAATGACACTGCCAGATGATGATCAGTTTCATTGGCAGGGATCGCTTTACGTTGGGCAACACTATTTTGTAAGGCTGGAGGCAATATGCGCACGTTCTTTAGGATCGTTTCACTGTTTGTTGTACTGCTGTTGGTGGTTGGGATTGCGGGCTGCGCGCCGGCCGCAACCGCCACCCCTGCCGGACCTGTTACCATTCACGTTCTGACGATGGACCAGGCTGGTTTGAAACCCGCCGAGATTGACCAGATTGCCCGGGATTTTGAAGCCGCCAATCCCGATATCAAGGTGGTGATGGAGTATGTAGGTTACGATTTCGTTCACGATAAGATCACGACCGGTATGGCTGCCAAGCCGCCCGCTTACGATGCCGCCATGATCGATGTCATCTGGCCGGATGAGTTTATCAAGGCTGGCTATTTGCTGGATGTGACCAGTAAGGTCACACCAGATATGAAAGCCGGCATTTTCCCGGCCGCCTGGAACGGCGTGACCCGCAACGGCAAGGTCTACGGCATGCCCTGGCTGATGGATGTCAAGTATTTCATGTATAACAAGGATATACTTGCCCAGGCTGGCTTCAACGCACCGCCCGCCACCTGGGAAGAGCTGGTTACGCAGTCCAAGGTCATCAAGGAAAAAGGCCTGGCCGAATTCCCGATCACCTGGTCATGGAACCAGAAAGAAGGCGTAGTGTGTGATTACACCGCCCTGCTGTTCGGCAACGGCGGCGCCTTCGTGGATGCCAACGGCAAGCCTTCCTTTAATAACGACCAGGGTGTTCAGGCGCTGGCCTGGATGAAACAGACCATCGACGATAAACTCTCCAACCCCAGCGCAGTTTCTTCTGATGAAATGGCCGTGGAAGCCAACTTCCTGGCCGGGAAATCAGCCTTCGCGGTCAACTGGCTGTTCCAATATGCCGATTCAAACGACCCCGCCAAGTCACAGGTGGTCGGTAAGATCGCTTTTGCGCCCATGCCAGTCTTCCAGGCCGGTGCGGATGCCGGTATCAAGGGCGCCAGCGTGGACGGTTCCAGCTCCTTTGCCATCATGGCAACCACCCCCTATGCCGATCAGACCTGGAAATTCCTGACCTACCTGGCCAGCAACGAAGTGCAGATGAAATATTCTGCCTCCATGCTGCCGATCTGGCAGGCGGATTTCCAGGGTGACAAGCTGGGCGTACTGCAGGCTGCCAGCCCATCCAACCCGGTCACCGTCCCGGCCTTCAATGCACAGTTCCCCTATGCTTTTGAGCGCCCGACCGTGCCCTACTATAATGAAGCCTCTGCTGCGCTGCAGTTAGCCATTCAGGAAGCCCTGACCGGGGTAAAGCCCGCCAAGCAGGCGCTGGACGAAGCTGCCGCCAAGTGGGTCACGCTTGCCGGTAAATAATCGATCATGACCTTCTGCCATTCCCGGGGTTGTTTACCCTGGGAATGGCAGAGACCGTGACCTTCCCGTGCAAAAACTCCTCTCCCTTTTTCGTTCCAAGTCAACACTCCGCTCCCAGGATGCCCGGATCGCGTGGCTGCTGGTTGCGCCAAGCCTGATCATCATCCTGGGCGTGACGCTCTGGCCGATCATCACCACCTTCTGGCTGAGCTTTTTTGTGGCACCCACCGGCCTCAACCAGGTGCGCAGCTTTGTTGGCTTGGGGAATTACCTCAGTATGCTGGAGGACGTGGCTTTCTGGCAGACCGTCCAACGCACCCTGTACTTCACGGTGGTCTCCGTAAGCCTGGAACTGGTGATCGGCCTGGCAATTGCCCAGTTGATCCACTCGCGGCCCTTTGGTTGGAAGCTGCTGCGCTTCAGCCTGATCATCCCCTGGGCTGTGCCCACCATCGTCAACGGCGCCATGTGGCGCTGGATCTACAGCGCCGATTTTGGCGCATTGAACGGCATCCTTTACCAGTTCGGCCTGATCTCTCACTACGTCCCCTGGCTGACCCTGCCAGATGCGGCCTTGAACCTGGTGATCGTGGCGGACCTGTGGCATACCGTGCCTTTCGTAGCGCTGATTATGCAGGCGGCCCTGGCAACCCTGCCGGAGGAGTTAAATGAGGCCGCGGCGGTGGATGGCGCCAATGCTTTCCAGCGTTTCTGGCTGATCCGGCTGCCCTTGCTCAGACCGGCGATCCTGATTGCGCTGATCGTGCGCACGGTTGAAGCCTTTCGTGTATTCGATATTGTCTATATCATCACCGGCGGCGGCCCGGCCAACAAGACCATCACCATTTCTTACCTCACTTATCTATTTTCATTTTCATACGGCAAGCAGGGCACCGGCGCGGCGCTGTCCTTCCTGATCTCGATCTTCACCATTGCGATGGCGATTCTGTATATTCGCTTCCTGTACCAGCCCGAGGAGCTACAATCATGAGCAGCCGAAAAATGCTTGGCAAGCTTGGTCTTTCACTGCTCACCATTCCGGTCTTCCTGTTTATTTTCTTGCCGATTGGTTGGTTGTTCAGCGCCAGTATTTCCACCCCGGTGGAATTGTTTACCGTTCCGCCGCATTGGATCCCCCTGCATCCCACTTTTCAAAATTACATGGACATCCTGCTGCCCGGGATGGCAGCTTCTTCGGTTCCGCGCACCTTCGCTGTGGCGCTGTACAATTCGATCAAGATCGCCTCGGCTGTCACCGTCATTTGCATCTTCCTGGGCAGCCTGGCGGCTTACGCCCTGGTGCGCATCCCGTTCAAATACAACCGCGCCATCCAGATCGCCATCCTGGGCACGCGCATGATCCCGGAAGTATCGCTGGTCATCCCGCTTTTCATCATCGCTTCCAGCCTGGATCTGATCAACAAGCCGATTGTGCTGATCATTGCCTACATGAGTTTTGCCCTGCCGTACACCATCTGGATGATGGCGGCCTTCTTCCAGACCGTTCCGATTGAATTGGAAGAAGCCGCGCGCCTGGATGGCTGCTCGCGCCTGGGTATCTTGTTTCGCATCGTCATCCCCATTTCGATACCGGGCATTATTTCCACCACCATGTTTGTCTTTCTGGTGGCTTGGGATGAATTTTTCTACGCCCTGATCTTCACCAGCACCCTGGCAGCTAAGACTGCCCCGGTTGCCATCGCTGAATTCATCGGGCGCTATACCGTCAATGTCAACGGCATGATGGCGGGCGGGATTCTGGCGGCCCTGCCCCCGGTCATCCTGGCGCTCATCTTTCAGCGTTACATCGTCAGCGGCATGACCGCCGGGGCTGTCAAAGGTTGATGGCTGGGGGCTAGCCTTCCAGCTCCACTACCAGGCAACTGACACGCCCATCCCGCTGGAAGATATGCTGGCTGGTTTCAATATCCAGGCTGTAACCGGTGATCTGCTGGCTGCTGCCATCCTTGAAGTAGACGGTGATGCCTTTTCCGGTCGAGGGGTTATCTCGTAGAATGACAGGCACCTGGCAGATGGTGTAGGCTAGTGAACCAATCTCCAGCTCGATCTGCCGCCGCTGCCCATCCAATTCCCAATACGAAAACGGATAGGTCGTCCCGGCCTCCGCCCGCAGCGCTGCGCTGCTGAGAAATTCGTTTTTATCCAACAGCAGGAAATCAAATACCAGGCCTCCATCCTGAATAAAATAGCCAAGCTCTGCCTGGCGTGTCAGGATTTCTTCCTTCACCAACCCGGTCATGCCGGGCTGTTTGGCGCCCTGGCCCTTGGGAGTGTGTGAATAGGGGTCGGTGGGGAAGGCGCCGTAGTCTTGAGGTGTCTTGTTAAAGCTTAACCCCTGGCGAATATCGGCGTATTTTTCGATCAGGCTGGCGGGTTGGTTCCGTGTGCGCGTAACCGTCTCCTGGACTGCCAGCAAGAGTTTGGAGACCATGTGCCAGTAAATACTGCCCAGGCCTTCATAAGCAAAAAAGGTGCCGGAGCGCCCGGTAAATTCATCGTGGTGGAAGATCACTTCAAACAGCGCCTTGATCCGACCCGATTCGGCTTTGACCAGTTCGGCAAAGCGCGGCTGGCTGCCGAGCGTATTCAGGCAGCGGGTTACATCCTTTAAGTTGTGAATCTGACCGCTGAAGTGATAGCTGCCGTTTTCATCGCGGGTCATCAAGCTGCCATCTTGCGCATCCACCAACTGCGCCACCAGCTTCAGGTCGCTTACCTGCTCAGGGGTTACCCGATTCTTTTCCATAAAGCCCGCCAGCTTTCGATCTGGATAGAGAATGTAGCTGTGCTGGTCGGCGCGGTAGAGCTGGCTGTTTTTCAGGCTCTCCAGCAGCGCCAATGATTCCGCTCCTGAGAGCATTCCGGATGAAAGCATGGCAACCTGGCCTTCCAGCATTTCATAGAGATGGCTGATGCTGGCGCCTCGCCCAGAACCGGGGAGCGTATCGGGAGTGTCTTCGAGATGCAGAATGTTGTAGGCATGGTACAGGTTATCGCTGCGTTTGTTGGCGCGTAGGGTCTCTTCGACATATTGAAGAGTCAAATCCAGAAATGCGACCATTTCGCTGAGAGCTATCTGGCTGAGCTGGCCGGAAAAGCCGTCGGAGTAATAGGCCCAGCGGTAGTCACTGCCGGCCTGACCCAGGGCATCCAGCATGGCGCGGCGTTGTTCGGCGGTAAAAGACCCGTTGAGCGAGCCGCTGAACTGCGAAAATATTTGGGAAATCCGTGTGTAGAACTGCCCGACTTCCGCGCTGATGGAAAGCCCGTGGTCTTGATCCAGTCCGGGCGCGGCTTGCTCTAAAAGCTGCTTGAAGAATACGATATAACGGCGCAAATAGGCCAGCGTGACGACCGATACGCCCTTGCCGACCAGGGCATTGTTGGCATCATTCCATTCCGGGCGCTGGGTATTCATCCAGATGCCGCCCTGCGGGACGTAATTTACCAGTTTCGCCAGCAGCAGCGTCAGCAGTTTTTCAGCCAACGTGATGTGCAGCACGCCTTGGTCGTGTGTAAAGGTCAATTTTCCGTCTGTGCCCCTGGCCTGCACCCGCGCTTCAATCTCCTTTTCCAGGTCCCAGTTGAAGTCGATGGTGTTGATGGGATCGTTTACCAGCTCGTGATAGGGTTTCAGGCGGTAGGGGACGTTGGCAATGCTGAAGATGGCGCGCGAGAGAAATGCCCCCAGCTTGCCCGGATGGACATTGGCGCTGATCTCCATCAATTTTTGAAGATAAATGATCTGGTGGTCACTCCAGTAACCGATGTTTGCCCAGGGGTTATGGGGCTCTGGCTGCTCCCAATCTATGCCCTGGCTGGTAATGCGATAGGGGTTATAACCATCGGCAGTGGTGGCATTCAGGAAGGTGCAGATCATGTTTTCGATATATTCCGGGTAGGCGTAAGCCAGCGCTTCCCAATTCTGAAAAATATCGCGCCAGTTTCCTTCGTAGCCCAGCTTGGCGGAACCGTCCGGTTTTTTGATATCGATCACAAAGCGGTTCCAGGGCCGGCTGGGGTCTCCGTGCCGGCGGCTAAAACTCAACGGCAGGTAAGCATAACCCAGGCGAATCAGGTCGGGCTGCCCGCTGGTTTCTGTGCGGGTTTTCATTTCAGCGATATTCATTTCTGCCGGTAATTCGGAAAAGAAAGCCGCATTTTCGTCCAGGATTGCCCGGTTTCGTGTGTTAACAAATTCGATGAAATCCTGCGCGCGCACCAGGTAGCCGTCCGGTAAACTGCCGCCGCGCATGACGTTGAACATCACATTGGCAAAATGGTGGGCCGTGCAAAGTGGGTTGCCCGATAATTGCAAGCCATCCGAACCGGCCACAATTTTCTCCAGGTTGGCGTTATTGGCTGCAAACTCGCGCTCAAACACATCCGGCAGGTTGGAGCGGTTCTGGCGTAATTGATTGGCAAGCCGCACGATGGCGGCGCTGTCCTGGCTGACATCTGCCACCAGGTGCCAGCAGTGTTGTGCGCCCGCGGCGAGATCAAGGCTGGCATGCACAAAGTAAGCGCAGCGCTGCCCGCGCACTTCCACTTCACTTTCGATCTCGATTCCGGCGCGAAATTGGTCAAGCTGCAGGGTTGAAAGCAGATAACCGGCGTGTTCAAACCCGATCTGCGCAACCGTGTTTGCCAGCAGTGACTCGCTCGGTTCTGCCAGGTCGGTCAGGGTTGCATTCAAAGAAAAGATCCCAATACCGGTTTCAGTGTCCAGCTCGCTGCGTTTGTAGGCATCCAAAAGACAACTGAAGGTGTTCTGTGTTTGCATGGTAACATTGGCGGGCAGGATATTTTGAAGGCCATCGATCAACTCAAAATGGCAGGCCGCCTCGCCCCCCGAATTGATCAGCCAACTGGTCTTGATAAAGCCAAAGGCATCGCTGCTGCGCCAGGCATAGCGGTAGGTCAGCCCAAGCGAGCGGTTGATTTCTTCAAAGACGAGCGCGGTGCTGCCCACGTTTTTGTAAATATTCCGTTCAATTTGATAGCTGCCGTGCTGCAGTTCTGAAAACGGTTCCCACAGACTCGTCTTTAACGGATTGGCTGTGGTCTGCCCAGGGGTTACACGGAAGATGGCCTTCGGTCCAGTGTTTTCGTTGTTTTCGGTTAACTTATCAACGGTGTAATAGGGGAAGAGCGCCTGTTCGGCGCTGACCCGCCCGGCTGAAAGTCCCCCGGTTGACGAGATAAACATCCAGTGGTTGGAGCTGCTGACGAGGCTCATAAAAAACGGATCCATGGCATCGTAATTTTTGATCTTGTAAAACAGCTCCCCGTTCAGCATGCTGACATATTCGCCGGTGATCTGGCTGCCAGGTTGTTTTTGAGCCGTTTCGCCAATGAACATTGCGGGATTTTGGTTTTTTAGCATAATTTTTCTCCTGAATCCGGGCTCTTAGCCGTTTACCTTCACCCAGCCGCCGAGCATGTTGGTATCCTGTTTTTTATTGATTGCGCGATTGCTTCGGATAAAATGTCAAATCTGCACGCTCGTCTGTTGAGAGCAATCTAACAAGAGAGCATGTCTCAGATAAGGCGGATTTACTGCCTGTGCGGGTTAAACAGTGGGAATTAAGCATTTCCGGCTGAGATGAATGGTGTAGGTGTAAAGAGAGTGGTCTACAGGAGCGGTTGGCAGGATCAACTCCCTGCATGGATGCTATACCAAACATATTTCCCACACTCAGCAGGTATTAAAAGTATAGATAATCCCCTGCCATAATTCACATGACAAATGTCATCAAAAACAATGCCGAATTGCTATTAATGTAATTTTCTCTGTTCGCTGTAGGAAAGAGATTTGATGCAGGTACATTTTATTCAAGAAAAGAGATCGCAGCTAAATGGGAGATATTAGTGTCTCCGTTAATTATTTTCGAATCCTGGGCGGTCATAAAAGAACAAATTTATTAAGGCTTAGTCCGAGGGGAACGCTTCGAAATTTTCAACAATTCGGCATATACATTCGGTAATTTGTTCTATATACCTATCTCTTGAATAAACCTTCCCTTCATTGTAATCTCCCCCAAAACAGGGGATTCCCAGAAAGCAAACATCCTGGCATTTTTCCCTGTAAACATCTGTCTCATCTTCATCCGCGATCGGATCCGGGCAGTAGTCATAAAGATCATAG
>CAIMZS010000583.1 GCA_903846015.1 uncultured Anaerolineae bacterium
AGTTCCTTTGGCTCCCGGGCCGCCTCATACAGTTTTCGGGAATTTTGCGGCAATATCAGTCCATCCAATTCCCCGTGGATAAACAACAAGGGTATGGGGCTGATCTGCCCAACTACATCCTGTGGGCGCACAGAACGAATATCCACTCCGGCTTCGCGCTCACCAAAAAACACGATTAGCGGGGCAAACGGGAATGGAGGCAGACCTGTAAGCCCGCGCACACCTTCGGAGATATTGTCTTCGACACTAGTGTAGGCGCTTTCAGCAATGACGGCACGGATTTCCGGAATTCTTACAGCGGCCAGTAAAACAGTGGCGCCACCCATCGAATGACCGAACAAAGCCACCGGTGTGTGTTTTTGTCAACCCAAAAACCGACCACTTTAACCTCGAAAAACCGACCACATGAATAAAGAGCACCTTAAAAATCACATTGAAAAGTCTACCAAATTCATAACGAAAAACCGACCACCGTCCCAAAGCGATACAACAGCAATAAGGGAAGGGCATCGTCGTCGTAGTGTCTGTGGGTAAGTGGGCAGTGCTCTTCTGTCCACTTATCCACAGACATCTTGAACTTACTGGTCGCGCATACGTTGCCGGAATCGATAAGACTCGCCAAGCAGTTCCAAAATATGCGCATGGTGGGTGAGCCTATCCAGAAGTGCAGCGGTTAAACGCTCGTCTCCAAAGACCTGCACCCAGTCAGCGAACTTTAGATTGGTGGTAATAATCAGCGACAGACGTTCGTAAAGTTCAGAGCAGAAAGTGAACAAAGCCTGTGCGCCTGTAGGGGTAAAAGGAATGAACCCTAATTCATCCAACACGATCAGATCCAATTTATAAGCCGAAGCGATCATGCGATGCAGGCGATGCTCATCTTGCGCCTGGAGAAGTTCGTCCACCAGGGCAGCTGTAGTCCAGAAGCGGACACGATGGCCCTGACGACAAGCTGCTCGTGATAGGGCGGTGGCAAGATGAGTTTTTCCCAATCCCGGGTTGCCAATCAGCACGATTGACTCTTTTTGGCGAATGTATTCCCCACGGGCGAGATCCAAAGCCTGAGCTTTGTTGAAGGTCGGAATAGCCGAGAAATCAAAATCAGCCAGCTCTTTTGCGATCGGGAAGTGGGCCGCTTTCATGCGATCAGTGAGAACATTTTGCTGACGCTTGGTAATTTCTTGTTCCGCCAGGGCTAACAAGTAACGTGGATAATCCAATTGGTTATTCGCCGCATCCACCGCAAAGGACTGATAATTTTTTACGAAGGTTGGTAATTTCAATTGGTGTAAGTAATTGTCCAATAGTCCGTTTGCTTCCATGCTCTACCTCACGCTCAATAGCTGGTCATACTTTTGTAGATTGACTGGCTGGTTGCCGACTTGCGCCAACGCTGGGTGCAAGCTCATATCCAAAGTAGGCAGGTGATCGGCTCCTTTCAACACTTGATTCAGGCAGAATTGGACGCCTGCCAGGTGACTGGCTCCCAGTCCAATCGCATTTCGGACAGCTTGTTCGACCTGACGTGCCGGATGATCCTGATGCAGCTTGAGAATGGATATGAATTCTCGCACCCCACGCCCATCTGGCCAGCGGTTACGCAGTTCTTCCAATAGCCGTTCATACTCTTTTGGCCACTGGGTCCGCCATTGGCGTATAGGTTTGGCGTAATTGAACGCTCCGGGACGCTGTTCAAGCAGTTTTAGATAGTGCAGCGGTTCCAGAATATCCTGTTCGCGGCTAAAGCAGCGCGCATGCTCAGCGATTACATCCTTGTCAGACAGAATTTTGATCTGGAATGGGTAGGCCTGTAACACCAGTGGGCTATTCCGATACTCCACCGGCACCGAATAACGATTTGTGTCCAACTCAACCTGGCTGTATGCATTTGGCTTCACCAGATGCGTGATGCAAGCTGCATAGTCGGCAGCGGGCAATGGCAAAAATAAACTCTTTTCTTCTTCCCACAGCTCTGATACCGGTGCATCTTCTCCGCGCACATGCCGATTTATGTTTTGTTGACAAGCGGTGTGCAAATTCCGATTCAATTCTTCGTATGAATTCACTTTCAGAACAGGTGCCATGAAGTTTCGCTGAACATACCCGACATCGTTTTCTACCCCGCCTTTTTCGTGACCCTGGGCCGGGGTGCAGTAATTGCTTTCGAAAAGGTAGTAACTGCGAAAAGTCTTAAACGACTGCTGTTCCTGGCGGTTACGTCCAACCAGAATTTTGTACACTGCTGTTTTCAGGTTGTCGTATGTTATCCGTCTTGGAACGCCTCCAAAAAAGTGATACGCCTGAATGTGACCAGCCCAAAATGCTTCTTGTTTTTGGAAAGGAAAGGCCATTACGAAACGCGCCCGTGAATAGTTCAAGCGCATGATGAACAATTGGACCATGAGGCGTTCACCATTCATTTCTACTTCAGCTTCTCCCCAATCCACCTGCGCATCCTGCCCTGGTTCAAATTCCAATGGCAGAAATGCGTTTTTGGCTGTTCGCTTTTTGCGCTGTTGACATACGTAATTATGGACGGCCCCTTCACTTCCCGGATAGCTCTTTTCCAATAGCAGTTCGTAAATCCGGTGGGCCGTATATCTTTGTTTGCGCCGTTGCTGTTCGCTCTCCTTTAGCAGTTCATCGATTGCCTGTTTATACGGCCCTAATACCGGCGCAATTCGCGGCTGTGCCATCTGATATGGTTGCGGTGCCGGGCTTGTGATTGCCTTCCGAATCGTGTCTCGATCCTGACCAAGACGCCGATGGATTTCACGGATACTGATCTTCTCGACGAAGTATGCCCGCCGAATTTCTTCGTAGTCTTCCACTTTTTTCATCTCCTTACCTCCGCTATCATCCATTGATGGTAACGGAGATTGTCTAAAAGTGGTCGGCGTTTCAAAGTTAATTTTTAGCTCAGGTGGTCGGTTTTTATTTTACAAAATACATTCTCCACTGGCAAGCTCTGACTTTAGGCTTTTCAGAAATTCTTCGCGGAAGCCTTCTTTCTTGAAGTGCTTGAGCGTTATTCCATCCACGCCGCCGGTGCGAGCGCCAACATTAGAGAGTACTTCATCAGTAGCAGTATTGAGCCAATCATCTCTTTTCAACAGGTAATACAAGTTCGTAAACCGATGTTCTTTTTCGGTCGTGGCCTTCCTTGCGAAAC
>CAIMZS010000584.1 GCA_903846015.1 uncultured Anaerolineae bacterium
CCTGGGCCATAAACCCGCCCTCGTTCATTTCGAATCGTAAGTTCGGTATCCAGGGGAAAAACTGTATCCATATGTGCTGATATGATCAAAGGGGCGCCCTGCCCACTACCTGGCAGACAGCCCAATACATTACCTGCGCTATCTGTATGAACCTGGGATATAAACGGACTTTCAGCCTGCATTTTTTCAGTAATAAATTTTCCACGCAGGGTTTCATCATTCGTGGGCGCTGGGACTTGTTGAATTTGAATGGCAAGATTGAGAAGTTTGTTGATCAAATTGCCTCCGAGATTTACACTTGCCGAATAAGACTGCCTAGTGATTGCAGGCGTGCCTGTGCCAGCCCGGGCATTGAATCGAGCGAATAAAAGACCCCGGTACCTTCAATCGTGAATGAAGCTGAAATATTTCCATACATTGCGGCTTGCAATGGGTCAAGCGTGGCAGCGTAGCCCGCCAAAAAACCGCCACAAAAAGCATCGCCAGCGCCTGTCGGGTCAACCAGCCGTGATGGGTAAGCAGGAATTTCCCATTTTTTACCCGAGGCGCGTTCAAATACGAATTGCCCTAACCCGCCCCGCTTGATAACAATAATCTCACATCCATAGCTGGCCAGCGTGGCAGCCATTTCCCATAAATCATTAGTGCGCCCCCAAAAAAGACTGCGGATTTCTTCTTCAGACGGCAGAAAAGCTGTTATATCCTGCAATAACGAACGTAGATCATCCAAAAAATTAGCGTTCATGTAACTTGGGCCCGGGTCAATCGTCACAATCGATACGCCACCGTGTCGAAAGGCTGGCGAAAATTGTGAATGGGTTAATAAATCCAGGGGAGCGAGGTGAACGGCTTTTGCGAACAAATAATCGGCTGGTATATCAGTAAGTTTGGGAGAATCCTGGTTTGTGGTTACCCGGCTGTCTTGTTCAAGTTGTGGTGATTGGTATCCGAGCAACCCTTTTGGAAAGGGCAGACCAAGCCTCGCAAAATGGGAGATGGGGTTAGATCGTTGGAAATTTCTCGAATCGGTGTATACCTGGAAAGTGCGTAAATCAATTGCGCCTGGTAGGATTTTAATGCCCCTTGGATCCATCCCCTTTTGCTGAAAAATCTTCAACCAATCGTGAGGATAATCTTCCCCGGCGCGGGCCATCAATTGGACCACATCTACCCATTGTCGTGCGCCTGCGGCTGAATAAAGTAAATTACCTCCTGGTACGTCCAGAAATGGGCGGCCTTCTGGAGGTATCAAGTACTGGCGACGTAATTGTCCAACAAAGTTAAGAGCATGATCCATGGCTGGTCTGGTTACCTGGATGATTGATTCTTATAGTGGATTTTTGTCCACCGAATTAAGCGATAAATGTAATGGTAGCTCTGGTGATTATTTCTGATCTGTCGAGATGAATGTTGATGTGATATACAAATCCAGGATATGACGGTACTTTCCATGTTTAATCATGGGAAATATTACTTTCGATACTAGAATTGTAGCCTTAACCCAATTATAATCAGCACTGTTATTTTTGTTGAAGAGTGCCACAAAATCCAGCAGATTGATTTTGATAATTAATACAATATCGTTTAATTTTGTTTGTTACCCTTATTGTAAGGCATACTCTGATCTGAAAATAGATTTTCA
>CAIMZS010000585.1 GCA_903846015.1 uncultured Anaerolineae bacterium
ACCAAGAGCATCTTCAGCAAACTCAACGTTAATGATCGCCGGGCGGCCGTCAAGCGCGCCGCCGAACTCGGTTTGATCTAACCGCACAAAAGCACCACACTTAGCCCTGCCAGGTATGCCAGCATTCATGGTTTACCTGGCAGGGTCTATATTTTCTCTGGCGCCCCAAGATATTCCCACATATTTTACCTTATATCCCCACATATATCCCCACACATGGGGATGACAGCTCCCCACATTTATTTGTATATTGTACTTAGTCGAACCCAAACAGGCAGTTATGCCTTTCAACACTTATCGATATCGTTCAAAAAAGGAGACAAACTCATGACCATCAATACAAAGACCGCGATCAAGGAGAACAAAATGCAGATAACAAGCTCGAAAGTCATCCGTTGGGCAGGTTTGGCAGCGATGGGGTCAGGGATCCTGTATATCACTGTTCAGGCGATCCATCCACTTGACGTTTTTTCGTCAGTCACCACCGCCCGCTGGGCGATCGTCCACTACTTGAGCATCGTCATGGATATCCTGGGTATGCTTGGCCTTGCGGGGCTCTACGCCAGACAGGTGGAAAAATCAGGTTGGCTGGGTCTGGCGGGCTTTCTCCTGTTTAGCGGCTTCTGGGCGTTCTCAGTGGCCCTCCATTTCATCGAAGCCTTTATTTCGCCGGTGGTGGCGAATGCAGCGCCGAAGTTTGTCGAGGGACTTTTGGGGATGGTTACCAACACCCCAGGTGAGTTTAACCTCGGCGCTCTCCCAAACGTCTATGGGCTGCTAATAGGGGTTGTTGGATATGTGCTCGGTGGACTTTTGTTTGGCATCGCTACGTTCCGCGCCCGTGTCCTGCCGCGCTGGGCGGGCGCGCTACTTGCAGTGGGTGTCATATTGCCCCCCCTTCTGTCAACCGTGGTTCACCACCCATTCGATCGGTTATTCGCAGTGCCGGTGGGGTTGGCTATGGCCTGGCTGGGATATGCGCTCTGGTCTGAATGGCGTGTGCCGGTCTCGGCACCCGTGCCTGGCAAGGGAAACCCGGAGCTCAGCCAAACTGGCGCTGATTAAGTTCGCCGGAGACTGCATGAAGAGGAATAGGGATGGCAGAGAGTGCCAAACAGCCTCTCTCCATCTCTATTGTTCAAAAAGGAGCCAAACATAATGAACGTCAGTAAAGAAGGTAAACTTGTGAATACGAATCGGCGGGTTGCCACCCCCATGGACTTCTCGAGAAAATCCTCGTTAGCGGGAGGTGTGCTCTACTTGCTCACCTTTGTCTCGATGCCGATCGGCTTTCTCTACAGTGCTATCCTGAGCGACCCCAACTACATCGTCGGCTCTGGACCGGATACTGCTGTCATCATCGGCGGTATCCTGGAAATCATCGTGGCGCTCGCTGGCATCGGCACTGCCGTTGCGCTATACCCGGTAGTCAAGAAGCAGAACGAAGGTGTCGCGCTGGGTTTCATCGGCTCTCGGGTTCTGGAAGCCAGCACGATATTCGCGGATGTTGTCTGCCTGCTGGCGGTCGTGACCTTGCGGCGTGCTGGAGTCGGAGCGGATGCGTTGGTCACCGGCAAGGCGCTGGTTGTCCTGTATGGCTTGTTCCGCCTCGGACAAAACCTTATGCCGGCTGTGAACGACCTGTTACTTGGCTCCCTGCTCTATCAGTCGCGCATTGTGCCGCGTATTCTTCCCATACTTGGAATCATCGGAGCGCCCCTACTCATCGCTAATACCATCGTTGTTATGTTTGGCATCACCAGCGGGCCGCTCTATTTGTTGACGGGGATCGGTGTTCTCCCGATCGCGCTATTTGAGTTTTCGCTGGGTATCTGGCTCACTGTCAAGGGATTCAACCCATCTGCAATCGCTTCTCTGTCTGCAAAAACAGCGACAAGCGAGCTCGTGACCCCAGCATAAATATGGAATATGGATGGAATAGAGGGTATTCAGCCCACTCTACCATCCATCTTGTCCAAAAAAGGAAAATAACATGACTTCAAATGCATCACTCCGTAAAACGGAAATATTGGTGGCCTCTTTATGGCTGGTCACAGCCATAGGCGCCATAGCCGGCGCTGTCCTTATCAATCCCGTTATAAATGCGCCAGATTATCTGACCACGGTCTTTCCCAAGAGCGCAACCGTAGTAACCGGGATGCTCCTCTGGTTGGTCAACAATATTGGCATTGTCTTCATCGGGCTTTTAATGTTCCCGATCTTAAAGAAGCAGAATGAAAGCATGGCTCTCGGGTATGTGAGCATGAGGATGTTCGAGTCTCTTTTAATGACTGTTGGCGTAGCCTTTGCAGTGTTGCTCATACCTTTTAGTCAGGTATTCATCAAGGCAGGCGCAACAGACATGGCCACGTACCAGGCAATTGGCACGGTGCTCAAACAGATCGAGAGTCTGTTCCTGAACCTCATGCAAATGCTTTTTCTGGGTCTGGGAGGTCTTATTCTTACAACTATGCTGTATAGATCAAAACTCGTTCCGCGGTGGATTTCCGTGATCGGGATCATTGGATACGCCCTGCTCTTGCCGGCTTTCGTACTTGCCCTATTTGGTGTTTTTGATCCCACGCCCGGTGCCGGTGGCTTAGGATCGCTTTTGGCGGTTCCTGTCGCAATTTGGGAAATCATCCTGATGCCGATATGGTTGTTTGCAAAAGGATTCAACGTGTCTGCAATCGCTTCGAAGCCTGCGAAAATGGAAACAAACGAATTACTGAGCGCGGCGTAGATATGGAATATGAATACAGAGAGGGTTGAATGTCCTCTCCGTATTCATTCCGCTCATTCTCAAAAGAAAACTCTAAAAAGAAAGCAATTGTTGCAACCCAATCCAAACAAAAGTCCTATCACCATGGAAATGAAGAATGTCAAATGAACTCAGCTCAGAAAGCTATTCAGACCAGCTAATTGTCTATCAAATCAGGATCAAGGGTCATCTTGGTCTCCCGTGGATGGAATGGTTTGCAGGACTGATCATCACACTGGAAGAAGATGGAAATACTCTCCTGACTGGCACAGTGATTGATCAAGCCGCATTACATGGATTGCTAAAAAAAGTGCGCGATCTGGGAATGCCCTTACTCTCAGTCAATCGTGTTAATCCCAATGAGGTAGATGTGCCAATTGTAAAACCTGTATTGGGCGCAAACAATCAAGAAAAAAGTGACTTATGAATGATCTGGCTCTCTCCCTCGCTCGTGCAATCCTCATTGGACTTGGTGCAACGCTCACCACAGATCTGTGGGCGCTGTTGCTTAAACGTGCATTTAAGATACCAGCGCCCAACTACTGTTTAGTCGGGCGCTGGCTTCGATACATGCCAGAAGGGTTCTTTACGCATTCGAATATTGCATCTGCCCCACAGAAAAGCGCTGAATGCACGGTAGGATGGATTGCCCACTACCTGATTGGCATCACGTTCGCCATCACTTTCGTTGCATTGGTAGGCAACAATTGGCTTCAACATCCGGCGCTGATTCCTGCCATTGTCTTTGGAGTCGGCACAGTTTTGATGCCATTCTTCATAATGCAGCCTGCATTTGGGCTTGGGTTTGCTGCATCAAAGACGCCAAATCCAACACAGGCAAGACTTCGTAGTTTGATGAATCATACATCGTTTGGCGCAGGTCTTTATCTGTTCGCATTGTTGGTCAAGTGGTTGTGATGAACGCCCCAACCTACATGAAACAGATTTAAAGAATGAACAAACAGAATCAAAAGGACACTTATGCAACTTACAGTTAATCATCTCGGCAAACAATACAAACGTGATTTCTGGGGTCTCAAGGATTTTTCTCTTGAGATCACACCCGGCATTCTAGGTTTGCTCGGACCGAACGGCGCGGGTAAATCGACATTCATGCGCATGCTCGCGACCATCACCAAACCAACCAATGGAACGATAACCTGGAACGGTGCAGACGTTGTCAAATCCCCTGACACCTTGCGTGATGTGCTCGGATATTTGCCGCAGGATTTTGGAGTTTACCCAAACCTCAACGCGCTTGAATTTCTCGAATACATGGCTGCCATTAAAGGATTGGATGCAGTTACCGCAAAAAGAAGAATTGATGAACTATTGCAACTCACGAACCTGGTCGAAGCCGCGAAGCGACCGCTGGGCGGGTATTCGGGCGGCATGAAGCAAAGAGTGGGCATTGCGCAGGCTTTGCTCAACGATCCGCAGCTGCTCATCGTCGACGAACCCACCGTTGGGCTGGACCCCGAAGAGCGAGTCAGATTCAGGAATCTGCTCTCAGACCTATCGGGAGAAAGAATCGTGATCCTCTCCACACACATTGTTTCAGATGTGGAAGCAACCGCCACACAGATTGCGCTGGTCAACAAGGGTCAACTTTTGCGTGAAGCCGCGCCGGAGAACTTGCTTTCCGAACTTGAAAATAAAGTTTGGGAGTGGACGGTCCAGAGCAACGACCTGCCCGCCCTCAAACAAAAACATATCGTCAGCGGAACCATCCGGCGCAGTGACGGCGTGCAGGTGCGCGTGGTCAGCGCGGAAAAACCTGACCCGAACGCACAAAACGTTTCGCCAAATCTCGAAGACGCTTATTTATTTTTCATCGGCGGCAAAAGATGAAATCCGTACACATCATATACCATTTAGCGCGCGCTGATTTTCTTGAACGCGTCCGCCGGTATAGTTTCCTGGTCATGGTGGGATTGGTGGTCTTCCTGGGCTACCAAACCGCCATTGGCAACATGGCCCTGGAACTGGGTCTGTATCGCGGCGAGTTCAATTCGGCGTGGGTCGGCGCGATGATGTCGCTGATCGCGACCTTTTTCATCGGCTGGTTTGGCTTTTATCTGGTCAAGGGCTCGGTAGCGCGTGACAGGGAAACCGGCCTTGGGCAGATCATGGCTACAACACCGCTGACGCGGCTGCTTTATTTGACCGGCAAAGGGCTGAGCAACTTTGCCGTGCTCATGGCAATGGTCGCAGTGTTGGCGCTGGCCGCCATTGTGATTCAATTTTTACAGGGCGAAAACACGCAGATCAATCTGTGGCCATTCCTTTCGCCCTTCATCTTCATCGTCATCCCACTCATGGCCCTGGTCGCGGCAGCCGCTGTCTTATTTGAATCCGTGCCTTTTTTACAGGGCGGCTTCGGAAACATCGTTTACTTTTTCGTATTTCTCAGCTTCATACCGCTTTTCATGGAAAACCCCACGCTCAAACAATATCCGGCCTTTGAACCAACCGGCTTGGGAATATTGGCAAGCGATATGGGCAAAGCAATCACCGCGATCTATCCCGCCTACGACGGAGACTTTTCCCTGGGCGGCGGCTTTGTGCCCGCAACCAGGGTATTCACCTGGAACGGCGTGCATTGGACGCCGGAAATACTCATGGCGCGCGGCTCCTTGATCGTGCTTGCGATCGTGTTGATCCTGCTCGGCGCGCTTTTCTTCGACCGGTTTGATCCATCGCGGGGAAAACCGAGGAAGATGAAAGCCGGCGCGACAAAAGCGGAGACAGCCGCAGTCATGTCATCCCAGGCCTTGCCCATTGTTCATCTTACTGCTCTCAACAAGACTGCCAGCAGATTCAGCTTCTTTAACGTCTTGATTGCTGAAATAAAACTTTTGCTCAAGGGACAGCGCTGGTGGTGGCTGCTGGTGATGGCTGGGATCAACATCGCCTGCCTGGTGGTTCCATCCGCGGCGGTGCGTGAGTACGCGCTGCCGATCGCCTGGGTCTGGCCGATCCTGCTGTGGTCCGCGATTGGCAACCGTGAAATTCACCATAACGTGCAGCAGATGACGTTCTCATCGGCCTCGCCGCTGTTACGACAACTGCCCGCGCAGTGGCTGGCTGGATTTATCGTCACCCTGTTGGTCAGCACCGGCGCCATCATCCGCCTTACAATAGACGGCGATACGGCTGGCTTGCTGGCATTGCTTTCAGGTGCGTTCTTCATCCCATCCTTGGCATTAGCATCCGGTGTCTGGAGCGGAACCAGCAAGCTCTTTGAGATCCTGTATATGCTCATCTGGTATCTCGGTCCCTTGAACAAACTTATGGAGCTGGATTATATAGGGTCGCATGGAAATGGCCGCCCCGAATTCTTCATCCCATTTTCCATCGTGTTGATCGTCCTTGCAGTGATCGGCCGCGCGAGGCAAATCCGAACATAGGCTGCGTTATACCCGCCTGATCACAAATTGCACTTTTTTTAGAATAAGTCATTTGTCCGATCCCGAATCCGTCCATCCGCCGATACGGTACAAGATCCGACGCGCAGTTTTTATAGAAGTCACAGGTAGATATGTTGAAAACTCTAAAAACCAATACAAAACGAATGATCGGGAGTAGCGTATATATCTGTGACCCGAACTGGCTGATAAGCCAGATGTGCTACTACCTGGCATTTGATGCCAATTCATACCATATACAGCAGGAGTAAATATGAGCGCAATTTTACATGTCCAAAACCTTGTCAAAAATTATGGTGATTTTAAAGCCGTTAAAGGCGTGTCATTCGACATCGAGGAAGGTGAGATTTTCAGCTTGCTCGGTCCCAATGGCGCAGGGAAAACAACAACCATCTCCATGCTATCCACTTTATATACGCCCACTTCAGGCGACGCAATCATTGGTGGACATTCGATCACAAAAGACCCGATGGGTGTGCGCGGCATGATTGGGGTTGTTCCGCAGGATCTGGCTTTGTACGAAGACCTGACCGCCCGCGAGAATTTGATCTTCTGGGGACAGATGTATAACATGAGCGGAAAAACACTCAGCACGCGAGTAGACGAAGTGCTTGAGCAGATCGGCTTGACCGATAAAGCCAAAGACAGGGTCAAAACGTATTCAGGCGGGATGAAGCGACGCGTCAACATCGGCGTGGGACTGCTGCACAAGCCGCGTTTACTCTTCCTGGACGAACCCACCGTCGGCATTGACCCACAGTCTCGCCGCGCAATTTTGGACACGGTGAAAGACCTCAACAATCAGGGCATGACGCTGCTATACATCACGCATTACATGGAAGAAGCAGAAGAACTTTCCGACCGTGTCGGTATATTTGATCACGGCGAGATGATTGCGATCGGTACACAAAAGGAACTTACCCTACAAGTTGGACAGGCTGAAACATTAATCCTGCATGTTGGTGAGAATGACGACTCAGAGGCTCTCGCCAAAACATTAAAGGATATTCAAGGTGTTCAACAAGCGACTGCTGTTGACCATCAAGTCTCGGTGGTCTGCGCCGAAGCCGAGGATGTGCTGGCGGCAGTCGTCACAAAGGCAAATGAGCGCGGCATCAAGATCCGCTCCATCGATATCCGCGAGCCGAATCTTGAAGCAGTGTTTTTGCATCTAACGGGGCGCGCCTTGCGCGACTGACAATAGAGCATTGTCAAATGGAGTATTCATGTTAAAAACTTTCATCATCGGTATCAAAGATGTACGTCTTGCATTTCGTGACCGCGCCGCGCTGATTCTCATGCTTGTTGCGCCATTCGTGCTGACGGTTGGTCTCGGTCTTGTTACAGGACGATTCAGCAGCAACACGAGCAGCGGGATTTCAGATATTCCCGTCATCATCGTCAATTTGGATCATGATCAACTGGGCAATGCATTAGCAGATGTCTTCAACTCGGCAGACCTTGCCGATTTGCTGAATCCAACGACCGGGTCCGACGCCGAAGCGGCTCGTAAATCCATTGATGCAGATAAAGCCGCGGCAGTCGTCATCATCCCTGCAGGTTTCACAAAATCCATCATTCCGCAGCAAAGCGATTTCGCAAATGGAAAGGTGCTGGCAGCAGACCCGGTAAAAATTGAAGTCTATGCCAATCCGTCACGCTCGACGGGTGCGGGCATCGTCAAAGCCATCGTAGATGAATTTCTCAGTCGCGTGGAAGAAAGTCATATCAGCGAAACGACATCGATTGAGCAACTCATGGCTAGCGGTAAGATCACGCCGCAGCAAGCCCTCGCCGCAGGCTACGCAGCGAGCCAGGGCAACCATACCATCTCCCCCGCAAGTACACTGGCTGTCAAAATAAATTCATCCACCGCGAACGGCGATGCAGTCAAGTTCGACGCGCTTGCTTATATCGCGCCTGCCATGGCGTTGATGTTCCTGATGTACACCGTCAGCTACGGCGGACGCTCGATCCTTGCCGAACGCGCACAAGGCACTTTGTCGCGCCTGCTCGTCTCACCGACCAACACTGCACAAATTTTGGGCGGTAAAGTGTTCGGCATCTTCTTGACTGGCGCAGCGCAAATGTTCATTCTGATCGGCGCATCCTCGCTATTCTTTCAACTCAAATGGGGCGACCCGCTCGGTGTCATCGTGTTGGTGCTCGCGGCAGTCTTCGGTGCCACGGGCTGGGGCATGCTCATCACCGCCCTCGCGCGCACGCCGAGTCAAGTGGCAAGCGTCGGTACCGCCGTCATGCTGATTTTCGGCATCATGGGCGGAAGTTTTATTCAGCTTGATCAAATGCCAGCTTTCGTGCAGACCTTTAGCAAGATCACGCCCAACGCCTGGGCATTGGATGGATTTACTACATTGGGACTCGGCGGAACATTGACCGATCTTTCCGCGCCGATCCTTGCTTTGGTCTCAATGGGCGGTATCTTATTTTTGGTTTCTGTCGCATTGTTCGGTAAAAAGAATTTGGTGCAGAAATGAAGAAAATATTTGCCATCATTTGGAAGGACGCCGTCGTCCGATTTGCAAGTTCATCGGAGTTAATCTTCTTCATCATTCTGCCGCTCATCTTCACGTTCCTGCTCGCAGGCGGAACACCGAAAGCAGGCGGCGGCGATACGCGCATACGGCTGGTTGTCGTGGATCAAGCCAATACAACCATCTCAAAAAACATCATCGCCGAGTTGGATAA
>CAIMZS010000586.1 GCA_903846015.1 uncultured Anaerolineae bacterium
ATGGCGTTGGCTCCGACAAGATAGCGATGAGCCTGACCTTAGATAACTTGAGCGGCTATGGCCTTTACAATGTACGGCTGGGTATTCCGGTCGAAGCCGACCGGGGTTCCGGCGGGATGCCGACCGGCAATCCGATTTGATGGCGACCAGCAATCCGGTAGGAAGCCGACCGCTGTTCCGGTGCAAGCCGACCGGTTGTTTATGATGTAGTCGCGAGGTAACTCAACAGGTATCTTTCCCCTCATTCTATTTGAGGGGGAAACGATGCCACAAGAGAGAGTTACCATGCGAAAGATTAGAGACATCCTCCGTTTAGCCTGGTCATGTAACCAGAGCAGACAAACCATTGCCACCAGTTGCGGTATCGGAAAGACTACTGTCACCGACACCCTCTACCGGGCTTCATCCGCCAAGCTGTCCTGGCCCTTACCATTTGAGTTAGATGACGAAGGACTGGAAATCCTTCTCTATCCAGCCAAACCCAGTTCATCCCCCCGTAAATTTCTTCAGCCAGATTGGCACGCACTGAACTCGGAATTTATTACCCACAAAAACCTCACGCTCATGCTCCTATGGCAGGAGTACAAAGAGGCCGACCCTTCAGGCTATCAATACAGCCAATTTTGCGAACTTTTCCGTAAATGGAAGAAGAATCTTGATCTTTCCATGCGGCAGGAACACCGCGCCGGGGAGAAGCTGTTCGTTGATTACTGCGGTCAAACCGTCCCGATTGTCGATGCTTCAACCGGTGAGATCCGGGATGCCCAAGTATTCGTGGCGGTCATGGGTGCCAGCAACTACACGTACGCCGAAGCCACCTGGTCGCAGTCGCTTCCTGACTGGACTGGTTCGCATGTCAGATCATTTTCCTTTCTTGGTTGTCTGCCAAAATGCGTCGTCCCGGATAACTTGCTGTCCGCAGTCACCAAGACCTGCCGTTATGAACCCGATATAAATCCAACCTATGCTGCGCTTGCCGCCCACTATGGCGTTGCCGTTATTCCAGCCCGCGTCAGAAAACCAAAAGACAAATCAAAAGCAGAAGTCGGAGTGCAGATCGTCCAGCGCTTTATTCTTGCCGGACTGCGTAAACGGACCTTCTTCACCCTGGCTGAGGCCAATGCTGCAATTAGAGAGCGCCTTCTCCTTCTGAACAACCGCCCCTTCAGAAAACTGCCGGGCACCCGTATGAGCCGTTTCGAAGAGCTGGACCGACCGGCAATGCTACCTTTACCGGAAACAGATTACCAATACAGTCAGTTCAAGAAAGTCAGGGTGCATATCGATTACCACATCGAGTTGGAGGGGCACTTCTACAGTGTTCCCCATCGTCTGGTGCGGGAGCAACTGGATGCCCGTTACACGGTAACGACGGTCGAATGCCTTTATAAGGGTAACCGTGTGGCTTCTCATCCCAAATCATCAGTGCAGGGCGGGTTTACCACCACGCCGGAGCATATGCCCACGTCTCACCGGGAGTTCGCCGAGTGGACACCAGAGCGCATAGTTTCCTGGGCTGCGGGAACCGGAAAGTCGACGGCTCAGGTGGTGGGGGCCATTCTCTCCAGAAAGGCGTATGCCGAACATGGCTTCCGCTCCTG
>CAIMZS010000587.1 GCA_903846015.1 uncultured Anaerolineae bacterium
ACCGGCGCGTACCTGTACTCCGAACCCGTCCCGATGCCCGAAATCCCGAACACTGACTTCCTATTCAAGTAAAAAACAATAAACTATCACTCCCGGCCTTTTCAAGGCCGGGAGTGATAGTTTAAAAGAGATGAGTAGATGAAACGAACCTGCATAATTTTACCGGTGCAGACCCGGGTACCATGCCCGTGTCTGAACCGGCCCTGCTAGAACGGGCACTATCGCAGATTTTCGCCTCCAAAATTGACGCGGATGCATGGCAAAAAACATCCTGGCGCGCCCCGACGATTTTTGTTGGTACTTATTTCTGACCTAACAAACTTGTAAACCCATCTAAACAATTTCTAAACAACTTTTCAGTAAGATAATTTCAATCGCCACACGAACCAGGGCATACATCTTCAAAAGGAGATTCGATGAAAAACAAACCCTATATCCTGATTGCGTTATTGGTTCTGATGACATTCTTCGCCATCGCTGCTGGGGAAACAAAATCTGCCAATGCATTAGCTCCAAAACGCACAGCAGTTCCCAGCCCTACAGCCAAACCAACCCTAACCAAGCTGCCCACCCCGACAAAGACCAAGGTACCCACCCCAACAGCAAGGCCCACCAATCCGCCGACACCCACCCGCGTAGTCAGGCCCACAAACACGCTTGCTCCGACCGCGACCAGCACACCCGTAACAACAGCGACTCTCCAGCCTGGCGCTCCCGGTTCTTTCACCATTGAGCAGACCCTTTCGGACAACGGCCAAAAAATGACCATCGCCTTCGACGGGCTCGCTTTTGTGACTGGAAATCTGGGCGCTGACTCCTTCTTCCCGCCAGGAAAGGTTGCCGACTTTTGGGGCTTCCAGTACCTGCGTGACAACGATCCAAGTGGTATGGGGCACAACACCGACTTCTTGACCAAAGCCTCACTCAACATGCTGACTGTTCTGAGCGCTGACCAAAAATCACAATTAATAACCCTTGCAAAAAGCCAGGTGACCTCGATCAACGACTACGGTTATAAGCGCTTTGTACTGATGACAGCCTTCCGCCGCGCTCTCACCGGCGCTCTGCCCACCGGAACAACCGGACTAAACGAAACGGCTGTCAAGACTTTCTCCGCCGAGTTATATCGTCTCGATGGGCAGATCAGCTTCGCGCGCGCGCAGGTCATGGGCGGTATTTTATACAACCTGAACGCCAGCCAGAAAGCCTATCTCGATACGATGGTTGGCAAAGGGATGACATCCTGGCCAACCGTGCCAGAACCCGCAGAACTGCGCGGCCTCAGCCAGGATGAAAAAGTGGCTGTTATGACTTACGCGGGCGATCTGTTCAGCTGGTACGCCGGTTCAATAACAGCAGACGTATACTTCTGCCCGGAGCGCCAGGGAACCTACTTCGGCTCGTTTTACATGAAAGACGCCCCCGCTGTGGGCAACCCCGGCTACAGCATCGGCACAAACATCACTGCAGACATGGGTAAAGCCTTCATTGATACGCTCACCCCCCAGCAGTCAGTGCTCATCACCAGCCTGGTAGACATTCAACGCCCGTCCCTGTACAGCATCGTGGATGCACGCACCCAGATAGCCACTGAGCTGCGCAAGTTCAAGAACGGTGGCTCTGCTGACAGCAACACTGTGCTTGGCTTGATGACCAAATATGGTGAATATGACGGAACGATCATCTACAATCTGGCTGTCAATTTCGCCAAGACGAATCAAACCCTGACCAGCACACAAAAGACACAGTTATTGACCCTTCGCCAGAATCTATTGGGCAGCCTGGTGTATCCCAGCGGTGCATACCTGTACGCGCAATCCATCAGCATACCGACCATTCAAAATACGGATTTCTTGTTCAAATAATAGAAATATCGTATTTACTCACGAGGTGCCTGTTTTAGGTGACATCCCATCTCCCCCTTCTTCC
>CAIMZS010000588.1 GCA_903846015.1 uncultured Anaerolineae bacterium
CCCCCCCCCCAGATTGCTGCGACACGTAATTGTTGAGACTGGCCAGTCTGGATTTAGGTTTTCCGAGTCGCGATGATTTTCCATCAGGTTTTCCAGAAAGGAGGAATGATCTGAAAGCTCTTGCCGGTCGTTCCCGCAACCGGTACGTGTCGAGCCCAGCCCACATAAATTCGGGGATACCTCCCGTAACTAGCCTTTTTCGCAGGCTGTTAAAATAAGTTGGATATTTTATAATTATATTGCTTATAAAGCAGAATATTACCAGATAACATGCCTTTAATATTGATATTTTTCTGGTTTTATTGTATGTTGGACCATCTCCGTTTGACAGGGTGACCGCATGCAACTAGACCCCCTTTTTAATGACAATCAAGACCCTCGGATTGCTCTTGGCGCCGGCTTGTCCATGGAATTATTGGGCGGACTCGGCAAAACTGCTCGAAAAGCGCGTCTTTACCGGCAAGGCGTTCTGCTGAAAGAGGTTAACCTGACGGATCGCGTGGCCAAGCGGCTCTTTGTGGTTGAGGCCGTGGGTTTTGGCGCCAAAAAATCTTCTCTTGCCGAGGCTCTGGGCATGAGCCGCCAGACGATCGACAATCACTTGGGCGCCCTGAAGTACTTCGGCCA
Source organism: uncultured Anaerolineae bacterium (assembly GCA_903846015.1). Lineage (GTDB taxonomy): Bacteria > Chloroflexota > Anaerolineae > Anaerolineales > Villigracilaceae > UBA5195. The sequence goes on from CAIMZS010000588.1 coordinate 628, forward strand.
GGAGGGCTTGATCCAAGGGTACCACGTCGGCGCCAGCAAGGATCGGCGCCAACAGCGCCAGTTGCACCAGGAAGAACTTTCCCTCGGCAACAAGGCCCGGAAGGTCGAGGCGCTCCGCCGGCAGGAACGGGAGCATCAGGCACCGCCGCAGGAGACCTTTACCTTCACTTTTAGCGATAGTGCGGGGAAAATCACCGAAATAGCCCCTGAGAATCACCCCTTTGTCGAGGAGCACGACTGGGAGAGAACCCGCTATGCGGGGGCGTTTCTGTATCTGATCCCGCTCATCACTCAGTGGGGCTGGTTGCGTTTGGTCATGGGCCATTGTGGCGAAGCGTACCGGATTATCATGGTTTTTGTGCTGATGACGGTCGCCAATATCCGTTCTCTGGAACAACTGAAGTATGTCCCGAGCCGGGAAGCGGGTGTGGCTCTGGGGATCAAGCGTCTGGTGAGCAGGACGACGCGGTGGGAATGGTTTTATGATGCTGCCCGAAGACAGGTTTCCGGGCTGTTGCTGCATGATTATTTCCGGCATCAACTGCGCTCCGGTCTGGTCGGAATCGCGTTCTGGTTCACTGATGGCCATCTGTTGCCCTACACTGGTAAGCAGCGGGTTCATTATGCCTACAACACGCAACGGCGGATGCCGGTACCAGGTCGGACCGGCCTGGTGACCTGCGATGGCAGTGGCCGGATCGTGGATTTCGAAATCCAGGAAGGTAAGGGTGACCTGCGGGCGCATCTTACCGCCTTGGGAAATAAGTGGCGCAATGATCTGCCGCCGCAGACTCCGGTGCAGGTCTTTGATCGCGAGGGCCATGGTGCGGCCTTCTTTGCCGGCCTGGCCGCTGGGAACTGCCCCTTTGTGACGTGGGACAAGCATGTTGATCCCAAGAAACTGGCGGCCATCGAGGATCGGTGCTTCGCCACGGAATTTGCTCTGAACGGCAAGAGCTACGGAGTCTTTGAAGGGGAAAAGATTCTGATTGATGATACCAATGAGGCTGCGGAACCAATAACGGTGACCCTCCGACGGATTTATCTCTGGAACAAGACCAGTAAGCGCCGCACGTGCGGCCTGGCTTGGACCGGGGACACCGCATTGACCACAGAAGAATGTGCCCGGGCCATCCTGAGTCGCTGGGGAGCCTCGGAAAACACCTTCAAGCACCTGAAAGATCGCCATCCCTGGCACTATCACCCTGGGTTTAAACTGGTAGCGAGCGACCGTCAGGATATTGCCAATCCGGAGCTCAAAGAAAAAGAGATCCGGATCGGGGTGATCAAGAAGGGTCTCAGTAAACTGTATCGGAAGCTGGCCAAGGCCAAGGAGGTGATGAATGCCGACGGCAAGCCACGGCACAACAGTACTCGGGAGCGACTGCAACAGTCCGTGGTCGACCAGGAAGCAACAGTGCTGAAGCTTACGGAAGAGAAGAAACAGCTTGCTCCACGGGTGGAGGTCTCGACCCTGGAAGATTACCAGTCATTTAAACGCATAGACAATGAAGGTAAGTATCTCTTTGATTTTGTGACCATCTCTGTCTGGAATGCCCGGAAACAAATGGTTGAGTGGCTAAGACCGCACTTTCATGCGCAAGACGAGGTGGTTGATTTGTTCTATGCCATAACCAAGTGTCATGGCTGGCTTAAGTCAACAGCAACAGAAGTAACGGTACGACTTGAGCCGCTGGAACAGCCAAGATGTCGCCAGGCCCAAGAACAACTCTGCCGTAAATTAACCAGCCTGCTGGCACGAACCCCCAATGGGAAGCGCCTCACGGTAGAGGTCGGCGAAGCGCCACGCTGAAAATGTCCAAAAAACATGATGTTTTTTACTGTCGGTTGACGATGTCTGGAGAAGCAGTTTTTCCGGGTGACCCATCCGTTTCATCCCCTTTTTGGTTGCACATTCAAGCTGATCGAATACCACCGGGCCTGGGGTGAAGACCGCGTCTACTTCCTTGACCCATCAGGACTGTTGCAGCGACTCCCTGCCTCGTGGACCGATGTTCTGGGAGAGGACCCCTTTGTGGCGGTGGCTGCAGGATGCTCCCCTCTAAGAGTGCAGGAATTGCTGCGGCTGGCAGAGTTGCTAGCCCAGTTCCAGAGGGGGGTGTAATGCTAATTATGCCGTGTGTGTAAACTAAATTATGCCGGTGTCTCGCAATTACCGCTTTACCTCAGCAACACAGTGAGTATAATTGCATGATATCCAGCAATAATATTATTATGAGGCTTGACATCTTGCTTAACTGCGGCATAATAAACATAACACTACCTGCTGCTATTAAGGGGGTTCAAATGACCAACGCCCAGCCGGCCAATTCCAAAGAAAAGGCTCTCCGGGAGAGTAACACCTTGAACTCTCATCCTGTGAGTGATGCTTTGTTTAGCAACAATGAGTTCTTTGATTCCCGTGATTTGGTCCAGGTCAAATACGAGATGCTCCGCAAAGTGAACACGGAGGGGGAACCAGTTGCTCCTACTGCAGCTTCATTTGGGTTCTCTCGG
>CAIMZS010000589.1 GCA_903846015.1 uncultured Anaerolineae bacterium
GATTGAAAGCCTCCAGAAGCAACCGAAGAAAGAAGAAGCTTTTCCGGGAAACGGTCGCTTGCCTGGGACGGATGCGTGCATAAAGCAACTGGCCAATTTCTCAAAACTACCAGTCCTGAACAACTTGTATGTCAATTAGACAGTTAGGGGTTCTGCAAGTAACCCGTGAGCAGGTATATACCATTTATCTCACGATAAATGGATCCGGAAATTTGATTCAATCCTATCATGCCTGAAATCGTGACCGCCAAACGCGCGGACCTATCAAGGCCGCGATCACCTTTTTTGACCAAAATGTGTGCTCGAAATGGTTAAAAACAAAAAGTGCCTACGCAGTGAACTGGACACTCTTTTTGATACAGAAATAGCAAAAAGACACATAAAACAAGAAATCCCGAGATGATTTTAGTCATCTCGGGATTTCTGTGCCACCTGATTTACTCATGGCGGCCCGACGGGCAGGGGGGCCGAAGTAATTTTGGGGGACAGGATTGGACCTGGAATTCAATTTTTAATGGTAAAAAACGTACCTACACCTGTCATTTTACTTCACGATGCGTAATTCTACAACCCTGGAACACCCTGGAACCTGCTTTGCGGGCAATTGTTATCATTTATTCAATTTATGCGATGGCAGCAAGGCGTGAAACTTGCCGCTTTGGTTTGGACCGTACTAGATCATAATTCGATTGCAGGTTGAGCCAGAATTCAGGGCTGGTACCGAAAGCTTCGGCAAACAGCCAGGCGCTTTCCGGCGTGATTCCACGCTTGCCACGCACGATTTCATTGACGCGCTGAACAGGCACACCAATGTGCCCTGCAAAGGCTACTTGCGACAGCCCAAGTGGGTTAAGAAATTCTTCAAGCAAGATTTCGCCGGGATGTGTGGGGATACGGTTTTCGGGAAGCATAGTACCTCTCTAGTGGTAATCTACCAATGAAACATCTTGAACGCCATCATTCCATCGAAAAGTAATTCGCCATTGATCATTCACACGAATACTGTGGAAACCTTCAAGGTCGCCTTTCAGGGCTTCCAAGCGATTCCCTGGTGGTGAACGCAAATCATCAAGTTTGTGAGCCGCATTCAAGACATCCAATTTTCGTAGAGCGGCGCTAATAATGTTCTGAGGAAAACGTCTGACTCGAGACGAATTTCTACCATGATACAAATCTGCGGTGGCGGTGTCGCCGAAGGATCGAATGGCCATTGAAATAATTATAATGCTTTCACGGTATCCATGCAAGAGAACAGTAAAGTTAGTTTTTCGCTGCACCATGTGAGCAAACGAATCAGATTCGTTTGCTTTAAAACTAACCAGGGAATTATGATTCCATACCCCGGTTCAAAAAAAGTGCCACTGGAATACCAGCAGCACTGAACGTCGAAGACTTGTAACCTTCATTTAAAAAGAGGGTAACTTTTCCAGTCACTTTTTCTTCTGTGCCCAGCCCTCGATCACGGTGAACTCGGAGGAAAGCAACTCAGCCTGATTTTCAATTTCGAGTAAACGCTGAAGAGCATGTTCCACTGCGCCATCTGTCAGGACACTAGCAAAGCCGGGATGCTGGATCAAGATCTCTCGTGCAGCCAGAACCGCTACGGGTTGGCGGAAGGCGAGACGCTTGGTCGATGCACTGAACCCGTTGGAGAGCAGTTGATTGTAAAAAGTATGCAGACTCCAGGTCTTATTTTTTGCCCACTGCCAGGCCGCGGGCAGATAACGGAACAACCAATGAGC
>CAIMZS010000590.1 GCA_903846015.1 uncultured Anaerolineae bacterium
GGTCAACAGTGATCTCGATGTCACGCAGGATGTCGTCAATACTGCGGGCATTGGCGGCGGCGTCCACCATCAATTGCGAAAGATTCTTGCCCTGGATGATGTCGCCCAGCACGTCAAAGACCTTGTCACTGCCCAGTGCATCGCGGATTTCATCCAACTTATGAAACAGGGCGGCCATCACCTTGCCCTCGCGGGTGTCGGCTGCCACCAGGTTAAATATAAAGACTTCGCGCGTCTGCCCATAGCGGTGGATGCGCCCCATGCGCTGCTCGAGCCGGTTGGGGTTCCAGGGCAGATCATAGTTGATCATCAGGTTGCAAAACTGCAGGTTGATGCCTTCCCCCGCCGCTTCGGTCGCGATCAGCACCTGCGACTCGTTTTTGAAGACGGCCTCGGCATGGATACGCTCATCCAACCGCATGCCGCCGTGAATGGTGCAGACTGTATAACCCCAGCGCAGGATGTGTCTTTCCAGGTGGTCGAGTGTATCGCGCGATTCGGTAAAGATCAGGATTTTCGAGCCAGGATGGGCGTTGTTCAATTCCGAGAGCGACTCTTTCAGATGGCGCAGTTTAACTTCGATTTCGCCATCCACAATGCGCTTTGCCTGGCGGATCAATTCCGTCAGCGTTTGGATTTCGGATTCCAGTTCCTGGCGATTTTCAGCCACGCTGAGTGTTTCCCAGACTTCTTCCTGTGCCCAGCGTTCATTTTCATCCATGTCATCTTCGTCATCGTTTTCGTCGACAGTATAGATATTGCGGTTGTTTTGGACCGCGCCCTGCAGCAACTCTTCCAGACGCTTCTTGCGCCGTTCTAGCGATTTCAACAGGGCATAGGTGCTGGAGGCCAGGCGGCGCTGCAGGATGACCAGCGCAAAAGCCACATTGCGACGTTTGTCAGGTTTGGTCAGAGCCTTGTTGTATTGTTCATTGACGTAGCGCGAGAGTGCGTTGTAAAGTTCGACTTCAGCAGGGCTTTCGGATTGCAATCGGAATTCGCGGGTCTTGACATGCCTCGGCAGGAACAGCGGTTTGCCCTCGAAATCCTTGAGGTCTTCCTTGACGCGCCGGATAAAGAGCGGGTTTTCCTGGTTGCGGATCGATTCTGCAACCATTTCTGTCGTTGCAAAGAAACCCGGTTCCAACAAATCCAGAAACAGCCGGAAGTTTTCCGGGTCGCCGCGGTGCGGGGTGGCCGTCAAAAAAAGCAAGTGTGTGCTGATCTCGGAGAGTGTCTCGCCCAGGCGGTAGCGGCTGGTCTTATCCAGCTTGTCCCCATAGCGATAGGCCGACATCTTGTGAGCTTCATCCACGATGATCAGGTCAAAATGGATCGAAGCCATGCTGGCCAGAATATCTTCCTGCTTGGCAAAATCAATTGAGGCGATGATCTGGTTCTCGCGTGCCCAGACATTCTCTCCGTAAAAGGCGTCCATGAAACCGCGATCCACGATGCTGAAGGTCTCTTCAAAGCGCTCCTTCATTTCCCGCCGCCACTGATCCTTCAAGTGTCCTGGTGCGATGATCAGGATGCGGCTGGCCTGGTGACGCAGCTTTAACTCCTTGATAATCAGCCCGGCCATAATGGTTTTGCCTGCTCCGGGGTCATCCGCGATCAAAAAGCGGATGCGCGGCAGCTGCAAAACATATCCATAGACCGCATCGATCTGATGTGGCAGCGGGTCAACCTTGCTGGTGTTCATCGCCAATAGCGGGTCATACAGCGAAGCATACCGGTAACGCCGCGCCTCCAACGCCAAAAACACCTGGCGCGGGTCAGCCGCAAACGGCGCTGGAATTTCCGCTCCGCTCACTGTTCCTAATTCAGATTTTGGCAGCAGTTGATCAATGTGTGTGCGCGAATTGAGCGTCGCCCCCACAATGCGCACATAATCGCCCAGGTCATCCGCCTGGGTAACTTCGACTGGTTCGGGCCAACGTGGCCCTCTGATGATGCTGCCGGGTATGATGGTCAAGAAAAATCCTCTCGATACCCCCAGGGACAATCGTAAAGAGTATCGTCTGTTTCATTATACAGGCGAAACCCGCTGTGGACAAAGGTTATCCTCTAAATTTTAATTATTACTGTAAGGTAGAGATTCATGGATGCTTTTTTGCCTTCAAAGTCAGACACACCAATTTGTGAACCTTCCAAGTTGACCATCTCGCCGAGAGCTATTCTTCGGAATGGATAGTTTCTCCAAAACAATACATGCAGTGGGAAATATCACGGGTTTCGGGAAATTCGACAAAAGTATTCCTATGCCAGTAATTACGCAAACCATAAGGTATAACGGAGGTAATTTTGGAATTATTCCTCATACACGAATTGCATCAGTAGTTGAGGAGTACACGTTTTATTTGTTTCTGGGTTAAATACTATTCCACACTGATGGCAATAATATAACTTATTCCATTTGGACATGGCTTTGTGCCATAAAGCGTATCTTCTCGGACGGTCAGTAGTTCTCTCAAATAAATCATCTTTAAATGGTTTCCACAACAAATAAGGACCAATAATTATAACGAGGGAGACATACATGATGAAAAACCATTTTATGTAAAAGAAATCATTTGGAGTTTCCGGAGGTTCTGGAGGGGCAGACAGCATTTTTGCAATATCGCTTTTTAAATTTCCTGATATGGTGCTATAGGAAGAGGTGTGTACACTTTTCCCATCCACAAATGCTGTTCCACTA
>CAIMZS010000591.1 GCA_903846015.1 uncultured Anaerolineae bacterium
GCCAGGCAAGCTGTTTGTTTTGCTTATGTGATCATTTAATAAGCGAGTTTGCCTGTATCTTATAACTGGTCTATTCTTGGAGCCCGAAATCATCCGGGTTTACCAGGCCATAATGAAAGATCATCCCCCAAATTTAACCACCAGAAAAATCCGGTAGTATGTGTGATTATTATAGAATAAAACTTTTCGTTATAAAATAAAATTGAGAGAAATTACAGGTAAATTACACATAAAAAACTCTATGCCGGTGTTCTCCCGCAGGATGCGGGAGAACACCGGCTAGCTTGTTACTTTAGCTTGAACTGTGCCACAATCTGTTGCAAGTTCCCGGCCATTTCCATCATCGATGCAGCCGATGCCGAGACTTCCTCAACCTGGGCCGAGACTTGTTCGATCGAAGCCGAAACTTCATCAACCGCCGCGCTGTTTTGCTGGCTGACAGCCGCAATGTTTTCAATGGCGATTGTTAATTCGGCTGAGTTGGCAGCCATTTCCTGGCTGGCGGCATTGTTCTGCTCAATCACGGCTGAGACCGAATCGACTGCCCCGATCAGTTCACCAGCGGCTGGGCTGACTTTCCCAGCTGCGCCGCGAGCTTCTTCGGCCAGCTTGTAGACTGATTCGGCCACCACGGCAAAGCCGCGTGAAATATCTCCAAACTGCATCAGGTCACTGGCTGGGGCACCGGCCTGGATGATACCTGGTTTGTCGCGGCGCGAGACTCCTACAAACAGGGTTAGTTTGCCATTATCTTCCCTGGCCATGATAGTTCGTTGTCGATGATGACAATCCCATATTCCTAGCGATAAAACTGACCCAGATTCGCCTGGCGAACTGGCGACTTCGGCAATCACGATATATTTGGAGAACACGGCCGCGCCATGTTCTCCAAATGGATTAATTCAGCTTGAAGCGGGCGACTGCATCCTGCAAGGAACGCGCCATCTTTGCCAACAACTGGGCTGAAGCCGTGACTTCGGTCACCTTAGAGCTCATTTCCTGGGCTGCCGCGCTGACTTCCTCGATGGCGGCGCTGTTTTCTTCTGAAACTGCGGCAATGTTTTCAATGGCCCTGGTTACTTCGGAAGTGCCGGCTGCCATCTCTTCTGTGGCGGCTGTGTTTTCTTCCACCACGGCCGAGACGCCATCCACCGCGCTCACCAGCTGATTGGAAGCCTTGCTCATCTGGGCTGTGCCCTTGCCAGCTTCCTCAGCCTGCCGGTAAACCGCTTCCGCTGCCTTCAGGATGGCTCCCAATGCTTCACCTGATTCATTGGCCAGCCGGACACCGTTTTCCACTTCCCTGCCGCCATCATCCATGGCTTTGACAGCTTCCGCGACGGTCTTCTGTATACCCTTGATCAATCCGGCGATTTCTTTAGTAGCCATGCTGGAACGTTCAGCCAACTTGCGGACTTCATCAGCCACCACCGCAAAACCCTTGCCATGTTCCCCGGCCCGCGCTGCTTCAATCGCCGCATTCAACGCCAGCAGATTGGTCTGGCTGGCAATATCTTCAATGGTTTCGACGATCGTTCCGATCTCGTCTGAGCGCGCACCCATCTCTGTCACCGCCTGGGCGGAGAGACTAACTTTTTGCTTGATGCGTTCCATGCCTTTGACTGTTTCGGATACTGTCCTGGCACCCAGTCGCGCCGCTTCGGCTGCTTCGGCCGAATCTTTGGTTACGGATTGGGCGTTTCCGGCTACCTGTTCGATGGTTCGGCTGATTCCGTTGGTGATCTCGGCCGCTTTGCTGACCGAGGCGGTTTGATCCTGTGCACCCCTGGCCACTCCGTCGATGGCGCGTGACATCTGCTCTACCGATTGGGCTGTGCGGCTGATGGATTCAGTCTCCTGGGTGATGCCCAAGGCCACTTGCTGCACTGTCGTGGCAATCTGTGCCGTGGCCTCCCCGGCTTGCGAGGCCGTCAGTGCCAGTTTGGAACTGGATGTGCCGACCTCATTGGCATTGGCATTCACATCCAACAGCACATTCCTGAAGTTGGTGGTCATCTGTTGGAATGCGTTACTGACATTGACCAGGTTACCGATGATGCCATCCAGGGCCTGGGCCATTTGCCCGACTTCATTCTTTGATTGAATATTCAATTTCGAGGTATTGATCAAGGCTGTGCGGGTCAGGTCGCCCTGGGCAATCAGGCCGATCTCCTTTGAGAAGGCCTGTAGGTCCACTTCAGCCAGATGCCTGGAGGCCTGTACAACCTGCTGGAGCTTGTTGACAACCTGCTGTTGGATCAGCATGTAAGATAAGACGAACATTCCCATCATCAGAACGATCAATGCGATGATGCTCCATAATAATATGCTCGAGCGCTGTTCGTACATGTTGACATTTGCAGATGTGCGCGCCTCAAACAGCACGTAAAAATCGTCGATGGGTTTCATGATGTTGGCTTTGTTCTTGTGGTAGGTCTCATCAAACACCAACTTGAGTGCCATCTCGCGATCTGGTGCTTTTTTGACGGTGAAGTTCCCCTTGCCATCATCATACAGCCCCTTGACGGCGTTCATTGCGATCGTTTCAGCCACCACCAGACCATCCGAATTCTTTTGAGCCTCGGTCAGTTTGGCAAATTCGGCATCCGTGAACCCTTCCTGTTTCATTAAATCTTGCAGGGAGATGGTTTCCCCATCCGGGCGAGGCTTCTGGCCGGTGGCTGCCACAAAATCCCAGTAAATGCGGTTGTAAGCCACTGGCCGGGGTGCCTTTCCGTTGCGGATATCCAGGATGGCAAAGTATTCTCGCTCATATTCCGGGTTGCCTGTGGCGACGAAGGTGCGCCCCAGGCGAGTCAGATCATCCGAACTCTGGCGCAACTCATCTGCCAGTAAATAGGATTGGAATTGAACATCGCGGCTCTTATTTAAATTTTCCTGGTTTTGGAACAAAAGCAGAGTTAATATCCCCAGGCCGATTGCCAGTACTAATTGAATACCAAAAATGATCAGGAACAGTTTCTTGAGAGACATTTGATTCTCCATACCGGTTTGATCATGTCCCCCAGGCCATGATTGAAGTATTACCTGTTTAATGGCGTTTTAATATTCAGGTTTTGCAAAAGCCATCACGTAGCCAGAATCTTTTCAAAGTTGTTTAAAAAGTATTCTTGAACATGTGCGTATATTTATATTTTCATTTTTTATTTAAAAGGTTTCCTGGA
>CAIMZS010000592.1 GCA_903846015.1 uncultured Anaerolineae bacterium
GTCGTATGGTGAAGAGCTTTGGAAGAGCTAACACGTAGTATTTAAGTGAACAACACAAACAACAGAAATAACAAAAACAACAGAGACAATTTTTATGACAAATCTTTCACGCAGATCATTTATTGCCAGATCGGCTGCAGTAGCGGCGGGAGCAGCATTTTTACCCGGACTGGTAGGTTGTAAACCGGGGAAAATAAATATTGCCGTTATTGGCGTCGGAGGACGAGGAGAGGACGATTGGAGAGAATGCATGAATGAAAATGTGGTGGCTCTTTGCGACGTCAGCGAATCTGCCGCGGCAGAAGGTTTCAAAACCTTTCCTAAAGCCAAAAGGTTCAAGGATTTCCGCGTCATGTTCGATAAAATGGCCAGTGAAATTGATGCTGTAATCGTAGCCACTCCCGATCATGTTCACTTTGCAGCGACGATGGCGGCCATGCAGCTGGGTAAACATGTGTATGTTGAAAAACCACTGGCACACAACATCTGGCAACTTCGCACCTTACGGAAGGCTGCAAAACATTACAATGTGATCACCCAAATGGGAAACCAGGGTCATTCGACAATGGGGATCCGCTATATTAAAGAGTGGTATGAGGCCGGAGTTCTTGGAAACGTTAAAGAGGTAATCGCATGGTTTGATGGTCCCGGTTTTAATCCAAAAGGTTATTTTCTGAAACCCGATGCTTATCCTCCAACTGAAGAAACAATTCCTGCAGGCCTGGACTGGGACTTATGGTTAGGGCCGGCCCCAGCAAGACCCTATAGCCATTTCTACCTGCCCCGCTTCTGGAGAGGCTGGTACGAATTAGGGAACGGCGAACTCGGCGATTGGGCCTGCCACACGTTGGATGCCCCGTTCTGGTCACTGGATCTGGGGATGCCTGTCACCGTTGACTCTGTCTTACGCAATCCTGCTCCAACACCTTCAGGATTTGTTTCTGATCAGTCTGTCCTTAAATTTGAATTTGAAGCCCGCGGCACAAAACCTCCGGTTACCCTTACCTGGCATGAAGGTGGAATAAAACCCGAAATTCGTCCCGAATGGGGTCTCACAAAACTCGACGGATCGGGAATGATCATGGTTGGGGATAAAGCTTCCTTAATGACAGGAGGCCGTCCAAACGATCCTAAACTATTGATACCCGAAGTGGATTGGCAACATTTCACCAAAAATCTTCCTGCCCAGACTATTCCAAGGGTAGAAGGAGGTCCACAGGCTGAATGGCTGCGTGCAATAAAGGGAGATGGACCGATGCCGGGTTCGAATTTTGAATATTCAGCACGTCTCACCGAGATGGCCTGCCTTGGGGTAATGTCGCAGCGGTTTAATACCCGCATTGAATATGATGCTGCAAATATGAAAGTTACCAATCATACGGATTTTGATAAATACATCAAGGAGCCGGTACGCGAAGGTTGGTCGTATGGCGAAGAGCTCTGGAAAAGCTAGGCAAAAGTTCAATTTTTTTTCACTAAACGAATAATTCCACTTACTGAAGGTTGTGCCATCGGCGCTAAATATCGGTAGAATTAGAGCTTGTTGTGAATATTTCGTGCCGTACGGTACGAAA
>CAIMZS010000593.1 GCA_903846015.1 uncultured Anaerolineae bacterium
GTCAAGTGGGATGGCAAGCGCCATTGCCACACGTTCAGCGATCTGCACCGAGGGGCGCGCATCATCCGCCTCGATCTTGCGGATGGTGATCGCGGCGCAGCCCACACGGCGGGCAAGTTCATCTTGAGTCAGGTCCAGTTCACGCCGGCGCTGGCGAACAAAATTCCCAATCGATTGCTCATCCATGCTTTATACACTCCTTATAAATGCCTATGAAGAGTGTAGCATTTTCCGTGGGTGTTTTTCAATGATCATTTTAAATTTATATCGGTTTTTTTATCGGTTTTTGGGCTTTTTCAGGCCATGCACACCTTGAAGCGCAGTTGATATTGTTGTATTCTAAAGGCAGGTTTTAGACGAAAGGAGCGAATGTGGGCAAAAATAAAGTAGTGGAGCCATCGATGACCATCAAGGGTGAAAATGTCATTGGAATTGTCAATATCAGTGGTCATGCCAATGCGAACATTTCGCAGAAAGTCACCCGCCAAACATCGCCTGAGATGACAAACCTGTTTAAAGAATTACAGGAACTGGTGATACATCGGCAGGAAGATTCTCCAGTTGAAAAGGAAATGATTAAGAAAAAGATCAAGGCAATCGAAAAAGAGGCATCAAAAGGAGCAGAATCGAACCCTGGTAGGCTGGGGAAATTACTGAATGATTTATCAAGAATGGCACCGGATATCCTGGATGTGATCATTGCATCACTCGAGGGGCCAGTGACAGGCTTTACAGCTGTTTTTAAGAAAATTGCCGAGCGGGCAAAGTCGGCGGCTGCGCAAGGATAAAAAATCCAATGACGCCAGCCGTGGAAAAGGAAAAAAAATCACCAGATCAAGAGCAAATAGGGAGTAAAAAAAACAAAAAGAAAGAAGCCGACCAGCAGGCCGGGCAAACGATCGATGCTGGGAATGCGATCGGCAGCGTCAATGTGAGCGATGCGGGACAGCTCACGCTGACACAACGATTTGAGCAGAAAATCTACACTACCTTGTCACCAGATGAGTTGCAGCTCAAAGCTGAAAAAAGCGAACTAAGAATGCTGGAAGCGGCCATCCGGCAAAAACATATTGATCTTGAGCGCCTGGTAAATCAGCCCTTACCTGAAAAAGGCAATCCTTTCCTGTTCATGGAAGCTTTTACACTGCGTGATGGATCGCGTTTTTTCGGGCGAGATAAGGTTTGCAATGATCTGCTCGAATATCTTGAGGAAAATCACACATCTTTTCTCGAAGGCATCGGAAGAACCAGCCTGCTACAGGCCAAAGTCATCCCAGAGTTGTTGAAGCAGGGCCACCTGCCGCTGCTGGTCTCCACATGCGCTGAATCTTTGACAGTCAGCATCAAAAAACAGCTCCTGCCAAATATCGAGGGGATGGATTTTCTCAAGAAAATGGCCTTACCAGAATTTGTGCGGCGCGTTACCGATCATTTGAATGGCAAAACGCTCTATATCTTGATTGACCAGTTTGAGGAATTGGATCACCAGCCGGAAACTATACGAGAAGTTTTTAAAGCAGATTGGACTTTGTGCGTGACTGGAATTGCACAAAACGCCCATTGGCTTTTTGCGGTTCCGGCAGGCCTAAAACGCCCGCTGAAAATTTTCCAAGATATCATTACGATCAACACAAAGCTGGTAACACTTCAAGCGCTCGAACGCGGCGATGCCATCCAGGTGATCAAAGGCCAATCTAAATTACGGGATATTGAAATTGATGAGTCAGTTTTGCTTGCGATACTCAAAGATCTCGGAAAACCTGAGATCGAGCCAGCGCAGCTGGAATTGGTCTGTTTTATGCTGGCGGGCAAAAAGGGAGCACTGGTTAAAAAATGGTCCATGGAAACCTACGCGGAGAAGGGTGGCGCAGATGGGATTCTCAGTGGGTATCTGCTCGATACGATCAACGAGCTCGAATTGGCTGAGCGCGAGCCAGCCTGGCACATGCTCGCTGCGTTGGATGATCTTCCGCTAGGAGCTTCCAGCGCCGATGAGCTGTTCAAGAAGATGCAAGATGTTGGGGTTGAGAAGGTTGTGGCTGACACTGTGCTGCAAGATTTGCGCGAGAAGCACCTGGTGGAGTATGCAGCTGCATATAAATTATCCAGCAAAAGCCTGCACCCGCGCATTGAAGAATGGCGCAATAAACGGGCTGCGCTCGAACAGGCCAAAGAAGAACTTTGGAAGCAAACTCGCAATATCGGTGGTTCTGCATTGCGCGGTTTGATCGGTGGCGCTCTTGGATTCATGCTAGCTTACTGGGTCTTGCCGTATGTCGAAAGAGACGCCTTCAATGATTCGCAGTTTTTTGTCTGGTATATTTTTCTGCTTTTATTGCGCGCTTTAATCGGTGCAATGGCTGGTTTTTTGATGATCCTGGGATTGGATTTAAGCAGAGCATCCCTTAAAGGGAAAAGATTGGGGCTGGCCTGGCTCGCCAGCGGCTTATCAGGGGCATGCTCTCTTGCTTTATACTGATTAAGGTTGAATAATGGTATTTTTGAAAGATTGAAACTTGGCGACCAACAGGGTATCCAAGTCTGGTTTATAGGTAGTGGCAGTTTTCTCCAAACAGGTTGAAATAGCTTTGTGGAACTGTTCGTAACCAGCA
>CAIMZS010000594.1 GCA_903846015.1 uncultured Anaerolineae bacterium
GGTGACTGGTTCAGAGAAGGTCAGGGTGTAGGTGACGCTGTCGGTCAAAACGGTGCCGGAGAAATTGGGCGTAAAGCTGGCAATGAGAGGGGCGCGAGTGTCTACATCGTAGAGCTGGCCGGTGGTGAAAGTGCCGTTGCCAGCACCAGTGCCGCCGAGCGGAACGCCGGATGGACCCTTGATGGCGTCCGAATCGATCAGGTTGAGTTTCAACGTGCCGTGCACGTCCGGAATATCACTGCTGCCGGTCAGAACCGTGACGGTGTAAACCTTGCCGGAACCCGTCAGACTCTTGATGGAGGCGCCGGTCAGACCGGTGGTCGTCAGGGTAAAGTCAGCCAGGGAGACGCCCGTGACGATCTTGTCAAACGTGACGGTGAAATTGACGCCGGTAGCCTTGGTGGGGTTGGCGGAGGCTCGATTAATCGATACGACCAGTGGACCAACCTTCTCGATGGTGAAGGGCGTGCCGGTGGTAAAGGTGCCGGTGATGGTGGGGTTGATGGCGCTGGTGTTGGTCAGGTTTAACTGGAGCAAGCCAGTGGTGGCTGCAGAAGTATTGACATTGACCGTCCAGGTGGTGGTGCTGCCAGCAACCGGGTTTACCGCGGAGACGCTGCTGATGGTGGAGCCGGTGGAGTAGCCCACGCCGGTTGTAAAGCTGAAGTTGGTTGCCGTGACAACACTGACGGGCTGGTTGAATGTGACGGTGAAGGCCACGCTGGCAGCGCTGGTGGGGTTGGCGGAACCGGCCAGCGGTGCGATGGCAGTCACGGCAATCTTGTTAGAGGCAGCGTTGGAGAGCGTCGATTCCATTGTGGCAGTCGGGAAGTTGCCGCCGGCCGGGTCATAGGCAACCGGGTCGCCGATGTCATTGGTAGCCATCACCTGGTAGGTGTAGGCAAGGGTGGTAGACAGGCCGGGATCCTGGTAGGTAATCTGTGTGCCGGTACCGGCAGTGGTGGTCTTCTCGGTGGTGGAAGCTATTGGGATTGACGTGGTGACACCATTTTGGGTTCTAAAGATGGTGTAGCCGGTTTCGCTGACCGAGTTATCATCCCACTTCAGGGTTACGGTTGAGCCTGCTTGAGTGACCGAAAGATTGGATGGTGCCCTGGGGGCCACGCCAAAAGTAAGGGCATGCATCATGTCCATTTCTTCATGGCTGAGGATGTGACAGTGCCAGACGTATTCCCAACCATAGTTGACGATGTGGTTGAATACCTGGACGGCAGTCAGGCCTGGGGTGATGATGCCTGCTGGACCGCCGCTCATTAATTCAGATCCAACCGGCTTGGTCGGGTCGATCAGGCGGTGACTGTTGGGAATGTCGAAGGGTTGGGTGGTCTCGGCCACAGCACGCATGGCGACGATGGTATCTTCGAGTGGGTCAACGCGCACGGTTTCTTTCCAGCCGAGTTCATCCTCGCGAGGTGGAATAAGCTGTCCATCCCAACCGACGCGGTTGACCAGTTGAACATTGAAGAGGTGGAAGTGGATCGGGTGGCTGTCCACGCCGTTGTGGGTGATCTTCCAGATCTGGGTGCCGTCCGCGGCAGAGCCGAGCGGTACCATCGTATTCGGGGTGTTGGTCATCAGGTCAGTAGGCGGACTGGCGTAACCGGACAGGATGATGGTGGCGGTTGCGTTGTTCGGGTTGACTACTTCAAGCCCGAGCATGCTGGTCATGCGTCCATAGGTGGTCTCAAAGGCCGCGCCCATTTCATCGTGCATGGCCTTGGGCTGGAAGTTGATGGTGACCGGGGTGGTTGAATAGAGCGGGGTGAAGGTCTTGGAAGCTTCGCCGATCTGGACGTAAGCGCCAGCGGCATCACCCGGCAGATTCATGTTGTAAGCCGAGTTGTAAGCAGCTTGCGGGACAATGATCGGTTCGTCGGGGTGGGAGGCTTCAAAGACGCTGGGTTTGGTGTTTGTCTTGGCGAAGGCAGCCTGAAGACCAGGCAGATCAAGCGCGACTGCGCCGGCATCAGCGGTAGCGCCAATGCGGATCTGCATGACAGTGCGGGTGTTGGGACCGAAGCCAGGCAGGGTGGTGAAAGTGCCGCCTGAATCCATCTGGGCCGGGTCGCCGGTGTAGTAATCATAACGCGGGTCGAGGGCCGGGAAGGCGGCGGGCGCGTCATTGTACAGGATAAGAGTCTGGTTGGCGAAGGCGGAGAAATCGACGAGCACATCGGCGCGTTCGGCCGGGCCAAGTTCGAGCGAGTGGGTGGTGACGTTGCCGACGGCGAACAGACCGGGGTTCATTTCCCAGGAGATCGGCAGGGGTGGGATGACGACCGGCGCAGGCAGGAAACCGCCTTCGGTGCCGATGCGGATCCAGCTTGGGCCAGCCAGGGCGGGATCGGGAACGCCCCCGGCGCGGCCATCGCCAGGCCAGTTAGCGGGCCAGCCAGCTTGAACGGCGGCGGGAACCATCTTTACTTCGGTATTGCTTCTGCCATCCGCACTGGTGACGGACGAATCGGCAACGAAGAGCGACAGGTTGACGAAGCGGTCATTGGCGGCATTCAGGACGCGGAAGCGGTAGAGCTGGGGATTCAAGTTAACGTACGGGTAGACCGCGCCATTGACCATCATGGTGTCATTGAAGGCTTCCATGCCGGTCGAGGGGGTTGGGGCGGTGGGCTGCAAGGGCGGTTCACACCAGGTGAGGGCAGGATCGCAGCCGGGGTCATAGTATGGGTTGGGGCCGGGTAGGTAGGTGATGGAGGTGGTGGGTGGGTAGAACCACGGGCCATACTGCCAGCGGCCATAAGCATTGGCGCCAGCGCCTACGTCCCAGGGGTTCTGGATGGGCATGTAGACGGAAGAGACCCATAGATCGCCTGT
Organism: uncultured Anaerolineae bacterium; assembly: GCA_903846015.1. Taxonomy (GTDB): domain Bacteria; phylum Chloroflexota; class Anaerolineae; order Anaerolineales; family Villigracilaceae; genus UBA5195. Next base: position 2,854 of record CAIMZS010000594.1, read on the forward strand.
GCGCGGAACGCGATGGTTGCTATTGTCGGGATCGGGTGCGCCGGTACCCCACTTCCAGGTGGGATCCTGGGCGGCGATGGTGGTTTCGTCAACAAAAGTCTTTTCCTGGATGACCAGCGGGGTGCCAAGGCCGGGCAGCAGCTTCTTCAACGAGGGGTTGACACCGGTGGTGTTGGTGCCGTTCATCAGGTCGCCTTCGATGCTGTCGGTGATCAGGTAGCCAGCGGCTTCGCCCTCGTAAACGTTGAGGCGGGTGATGCCATAGGCATGATCGTGATAGAACATCAGGCGGGCGCTCTGATCGTTGTTGTAGTAGAAGGTCAGTGCGCCACCGCCATGCAGGCTGGTGGGCCCGCTGGGGTTGTTGCTGTAAGGGGCCGGGTGGCTGCCAGCGACGGCGGCGACTGCTGCGGCAGTGGTCAGGCCAACGGTGTTGGGGATGACATCGCCATTGGCGTCATACCACATATCGGGCACGTATTGGACGCTGACGCCGTTGGGGTACTTGGTGTTTTCACCGGCGGGGGTGGTCCATTGGTGTGGGGTGCCGTCACTGATCCAGGTTACCAGGCCGCCATGCAGGTGCAGGGTGGCGCGGTTTTCGGAGTAACTCTCGCAGGTGGGGGTAACGTCGTAGTCGCACGGGTTGCCAGCGGCATCCAGGTTACCCATGCCAGCGCCCATGATGGTCGTGTCGACGGGGATGTTCAGGTCGCCGCCGGCGCCGGTGGGCAGGTTATTGATGAACTTGATGCGAACAGCCCGGCCCTTGGTGGCGACAATCGTCGGTCCGAGGTAGCTGAAGGGGGTAGGAGCTGCGCCGCCGGCGCTGTTGATCTGGCGGTAACCGCGCAGGGTGGTGGCGGGCAGATCGGAATGGAGCTGTTGGGTGTATTCACCCAGTTCGATTTCGTAGTAATCGGCGCCCGGGAAGGTGACGATGTCGGGGGTGCCAACCGGGATGTAGTTGCCCAGGTTGTTGGCGCCGGTTGGTCCAAGACCGGGCAGGCTATCCACGAATTTGCGGATACCGCCGGTGAGTGAGCCGGGCGCTTCGCCGATATTGGCTGTGGCGGCTGCGCCGCTGCCGAGGCCGGATGGATCCTGGATGACGACGATCGGGGCGGTGTAGTCTGCACCCGGGTTGCTGAGAACAGAAATGGCCGTGATGGCGCCGGTAAGGGGATCGATGGTGGGGGTGGCTACAGCGTCATAACCAGTGCCGTAGACATCGGCGATGGTGACGGTTGTAGCGGGATCGTAGCCTGTGCCACCGGCATCAACGACGACACTGGTGATGGGGCCCCGGGGCATCGGACTGTTGGCGTAGTTGGCGTATGGGCCAAAATAATGCGGGGTGACGGATTCGTCAATCGGAGCGGATGGGCCGCCGATGGCGTTTGTGCCGAGCTTTTGCCCGAGTTTGTCAGCCAGGCTGGGTTTGATGTATCTGCTGGCGACACCGGGAAGCAGGCCTTTGGCAAGGGATCTTGCTGCAGCAGCCTGGCGGATGGCCGGGGTGATGCGTTTGCCAGAGGGGGCAGGATTGGCTCCTGCGACGGCTGCAGAGGTGGCTGTGGGCGGTTTTGTGCCCTTGGCCTGTACTTGCACGGTTCCGACGGCGCTAAAAAGCATTGAAGCGATCATCAGAATCGAGAACAAGCGGTTCAGCAACATTTTATTACTTGCCATGATTATTCTCCTTATAACTAAAATTGGTTGAAAAAGGGAGGCGTATGATGGATATGAGCAATTTTGGTTTCTCCTGATTTTAATAATTTTCCTGAGGCCCTGGCCCTGCTAGAACGGGCACTATTGCTAGATCGGGCACTATCGGACACGGAAGACGGGGACAACCTTCCACGATTGAAAGAAGATCGGAATCTTCTTGTATCACCACTTGTTGTTTGCTAATAACCTCAACCGAATTGTTTTCGAGGTTGACGATGACGACCTTGATCCATTGCTGGTTTTGCATTAACTGAAGCGGCAGGGTGCTGTAGTGGATGTATTTCGGTTGATAGAGCACGATAACATCGGGCTTGATTTTTTCTACCTGCTGGAGCAGCACGTCTACTCCTTCGTAATCAGGAATACGGATCACGTCCCAATACTCTTTACGGGTGTTGAGCAGGGTTTCAACTGAAAAGCCAAGCAGGTCATCCTGCCCCCAAAGGGCAATGGTTTTTTTTGTGACAACTTTTATTTGGGATGGAGGTAATTCACAAGCATACACGGTCACAGTGTTCTCCAACCCCGCAAATTTCGGGGTTTGATGGAAGGATATAGTTTTTACCTGTAACCAGTTTAATGCGAATATGAAAGGGTGAACATCCTCCGATCTATATCTTGGGGGATTAAAAAACGCCAACCGAAGGATGGTGTTTTTGGTTAAAAGTTAATCCCTGACTTAATCCTTAGTTAACCCTTGGTCAGGAATCTACACGGTTTCTATGGAATTAACCACGAAATATCCGAAATATATGAAAAATTGTACTTTTTTTCCCGCCTGCGGAGATGAAATTAAAAAAATGCAAGAATCGGATTAATCCCATCTAATCCCAAGTCTAATCCTGGAGAAACATAAAAAGCCTGCAGCAGCTTCTGGCGAATATATTAATCTGAAGAATGAGTGTTTGTCAGATTAAGGTTGAACACTCTGCCAAAACCGTGTTGCGCAAGATGATCCCAAAAAATCCAAAATCACCACGGAACCCACGGAGTTTTTTAAGGTTTTCTCGGCGGTCTCTACTGTATGTGTGGTGAAGTCCCTGGCAAGCCGATGTCCAACCTTTTCGTGGCCGTGCTAGAACCGGCACGTGTCTGAACCGGCCGTGCTAGAACCGGCACTATTGGCCGTGCTAGAACCGGCACTATTGGCCGTGCTAGAACCGGTACTATCGGCCGTGCTAGAACCGGCACTATGGCAGAGGGGTGGGGGTTGCCGAAAAGGGGGAAGTGGAGTGTGTTAGCGTACGATGACAACCGGTACACCGATCTCAGCCCAATCGTATAGCAACTGAGAATCATAGGTGCCAAGCACAACGCAACCATACGAAACCGGGGCGCCAAGATAACCTTCCCACAGGGTGGCGCCGTTGGACATGATCGGCAGAGCATGAATACCGTTTTCGAGAGAGCCGGCGTAGTAGATACCCAGCCAATTTGGCATCCAGATGTCCCAGGTGGAGCCATAGGCATTGGGTATTTTATCAAGCACGGAGAAGGTGCCGACGCGGGTGGCGTTGCCAATGCCGGTGGAGATGATAAAGCTGTAGATCAGCGTATTACCCTCGTAAACATACATGTGTTGTTCCGAGATACTGACGACGATGTGTTTTTCGCCTGCGTAGGCAGGAACCTGACTTTGCCCCTGTGATGTTTGTTGGGATGCTATGTAGGTTAGGGGTCCGGAATCAGTCGGCAGCGGTGTTGGGGATGGTTCAAGCGTGGCTGTGGGTATTTCAGTGGGTGCCTGTGTTGGGGGCAATGTGACTGAGTCTGTGTTGGTGGGGATGGGCGTAAAAGCGGGCGGCTGTGTTTCGATGGGCGGTAGGGCCAGGTCGATGGGTTGGGTGGCTTCAGCAAACGAGGTAGGCGCGCCTAATTGGGGCAGCATGCGGTTGGAGATGAAGGCTATCAGTGGCGAAGCGATCCAGATTGTGGCCCCTAATATGATCAGGCATGCAATCGGCAGCAAGATAAAGATGAGAATATTGTAATTTTTCTTAACCGGGGTCGGCTGCGCGGTGCCCGGTTTGATTACCTTGATTGGGGCAGTCTTAGTGGGGTCAGGGTCTTTGGCAGGCGAGGCAGGTGATTGAGCGGGTGTGGCTGGAACGGTCTCCAGTTGCGGAGTTACAGGGGGGGCGTCTTGAATATCAATAGATGAAGGCGGGGGAGTGACCGCTTCGGGAATGGGGGCTGCTTCCAGGGCCGTTTTTTTATATTGATCCACCCGTTTGATAGCCCACTGCATTCCTGTAAGTGCGCGTGTGCTGTGCGGGTTGATCTTAAGGGCTTGATTGAGGTAGCCCACACTGGCCAGCGGATGAGCTACGGCAGCCATGAGCAGCCAGGGTTCTTCACGTTCTGGGGCGAGCGCGGCGGCTTGTTCTGCCCAGTGCCGGGCAACAAGTTTCTGCCCACTTTTTATGGCTTTTTGGGAGTTTTGGATGGCTTGAGAGAGGTTAATGTTGGTTTCTGGCATGTCGTGTAACCTAATTTTTATCAGTATAACATATTTGGAATTAAAACTAGATGGTATATGCTTGAGCCAGTTTGATATTTTATCTGTCTTATTTGCAGGAATTTGTGGCGTATTGCGATAGCCAGCCTGTCTTTCAGGTCAAGCAAATCAATCCTGGTTTAATCCGTAAATATCTTTTTTCGTAGTAGCGCATAATTTGTTTTGCTATAAGCGCGAGGACACTTTGCCACTCAAAATCCACTGTCTCCAATCCTTTATCCTCCCTTAATGACTGACAGGAGCAAGACATTATAATTTAGGCAGATGTTTTGCGCCCTGGTACAATATTTCGTTACTTACTCAGCCATGTAGGTATCGAGGAAGGCTGGCGAATAAGGGTTATCAAACAAAGCGAAATAGAGTGCAACCATATCAGTTTTCCATTTATTTACGAGCGGGCTGCCCGGTTACAATAAAGCTCCTAAAAGAGTATAAGTTTTTTAGGAATTTTGGAGCTGATATCCCGCTCCAAAATTCCACCTACGGGGCAAACCTATGATTTCTGCTTGTTTTTTCGGCGAAGTCAGGATGGCTTTGCCGAAAACGGCTGAACCTGGTGAGTAGATACTCGAAACTTAATGAATTTTGGTGATCGTCCGCACCAGGCTCCATGCGCTCCAGTTACCGGCGGCATCTTTGGCACGCACACGCCAGTAATATAAGCCCGGCGCCATTGTGGGCGGTGTAATAATCAACTTTGTCAGTTCTCCTGATGTAAATACCGGACTGGAGAAATCCGCAGCGTTGTCATATTGGAACTGGTAATTCGATGCGGTGGCGCTCGTCAACCATGAAAAGGCAGGCGTGTTTGTGACAGATGCACTATTAGCTGGTTTGTTCAAGACCGGTGCAGCGGGTGGGGTGGTATCGATTGTGAAGGAGCGATACGCGCTCCACGCTCCTGCCACGCTGCTTGTATTGATAGCGCGCGTGTGCCAGTAATAAACGCCATCTGGCAGTACCGCGGCGGTGTAGCTCAGAAATCCGGAAGATGCGAAACTCTGCACCTGTACGGCGAAGTTAGTGGTCTTAGAAATCTCAACCTGGTAAGTATTCCCGTTATCCACGCCATTCCATGCCAATGTTGGGGTATTATCGCTTGTCAGAAAAGCGTTGGCTGGCGCAGTAAGATGAGGCGCAACCGGGACAGGGGGCTGAATGGTGATCGTGTAAGCGCTGCTCCAGCTGCTCCAATTGCCCGCAGCATCCTTGGCGCGCACACGCCAGAAATACAAACCCGGCGCCATCGTGGGCGGCAGAATGTTGGGAACCAGCAATTCTCCAGATTCATATACCGGGCTTTGGAATTGATATGCTACCGCAGTAGGGCTCGGCCACCATACGAAAGAAGGTGTACCAGCGATGGCTGCCAAATTCAGCGGTTTGTCTAAAACCGGGACAGCGGGTGGGGTGGTATCTTTAGTAAAGGAGCGAGTGGCGCTCCACCGACCCGCTTCGCTGTTTGAGTTGATCGCGTGCACATGCCAGTAGTAGACTCCGTCAGGCAGGTTTTTGGCGGAGTAGGTCAACACTCCAGGCGCTCCAACAAAACTTAGGAACGTGGTGGAGAAATCAGAAGCAATGGATATCTCAATTTGGTAAGTGTTACCAGAGACGACAGACATCCAACTGAAATCTGTAAAATTGCTGTTCGTTATCGCTCTGATGACTGGGCTGATTAATACGGGCGCAGCCGGCAAAGGCTGTGTCTTGAATGATATGAAGGTTGTGCCGCGACCATTGACATAGGTTGTCCCGCTGTTGTTTACCGTGCGCACCTGCCTGTAATAAGTGAAGCCTGACGGCAGTACGTTGAGAACCTTGCTGATACCGGTAGCATTGGTGACCCAGCTGGCAGAAGCGTGGTCATTGGCGATATCATAGCAATATTCATAGCGGGTCACATTGCTGCTTCTCCCCCTTATCAAGGTCAGGGGAGCCTGGTTGGTACTGCCGTTGGCAGGCAAAATCTTGACAAAGCTGTCCGGTAGAACAGCAGGTGTGGAAGTTGAGTTGGATACGCCATCTGCTCCTCTGAGAATCAAACTAAATGGAACTATACCTGGTGTATATGCATTGTCTGGGACAGCGCCACCTGGCTTTTGATCCTGAGCGCGCATAGCTCGGGCACCGGTAGGGGGTAGATTTGTCAGCAGGATACTCACCAGTATTAGCACAAGCATGAATTTATTGGGGAACGAGCAGTTTTGAATCAACATAGAATTTATCTCCGAATAGGAATATTTTCTGCCTTGATAATACTGGCAATTATGTACAGGCCAATGCTTGAACACTAGCTGAACAACGCCTGGACAATGTGTTCAAGAAGAAAGATCAGGTTTTTCAAAAAATAACCTGTATTTATTCTTCTGTAATAAATTAAGAGAATTAACTAAGAAGATTCCCAGCGCTGTTTGCAGTTGTTTCCACCATCGTGCTTGGATGCTTTCATATATGATAAGCTGGCAGGGAAGTTGTGCGCCTTGCAATGATTCTAAATGTCAATATCAGTCTAATGGTTTCATCTGATCTTGTCATCTGCAGAACGTTGAATTCTTTGTATTCATTTGCAGAGAAGATCTCAACAAATGTTGAGACTGTTTGTTGAGATCGAAAAAAGAAGCACATTAACTAACTCGTGAGTTGTGTTTTGAAATAATGGCAGGTTAAGTAGCAGGACAGGCAAACTGCTTGGCAAATAAAGAATCAAATAAAGATTTTACGCTTTCACCATTCTGAAGTATTTTGTGAGCGTGGATAACGAGTAACTCGA
>CAIMZS010000595.1 GCA_903846015.1 uncultured Anaerolineae bacterium
ATTGATGGTCGATTTATCCCAATGTGGCCACATCTTTATCATTTGTACCAAGGACAACCAGGCCCAAGCGGATATGATTTTACAATCTACGATTGCCCGCCTGGTACTATCAACCCGGGTAATGTCAGCCAAATATATCTTTATAGATCCAAAGTCTTCTGGAATGTTTTCTGTTTACCACAACCTGCCTGAAAGAATGGGGAACTACGATTATTCTAGCAGTGACGAGATACAAAAACAAATTGAAGATCTTGAGCTTCACAAAAAACAGGTACAGGGAAAAATTGGAGAAAAAAGTTTGGAAGAATATAACCAGAAAGCCCTGCTGCCAGAAATGTATCGTTTCGTGTGTCTCACCGGTTTTCCCAATGAAAATCGATTTGATCGCCAGACTTACCAACACCTTGAAAATTTTATTGAAAATGGCAGCCGAGTCGGTATCCATCTCATCATGCAGATAAATAGTGATATAGAGGAATTTTCGAGATTACCGGAGTCGCTCCAAATTTCCCAATTGTCCATGCATGGCGTTGTTATTATTCAAAACGAAGGAAATTGGGAGTTGAGAATCGATGGCGAAGCTCTGCCATTTGTCGCCGACCGGATCCCAGATTTTAAAATTTTCAGGAACTTGCTTCCTAGAATTAAAACGCTTGGCTCTGAGGCCGACCTCCCTACCGTGGATTTCTCAAAAATTATTCCTCCTTTAGAACAGTGGTGGACAAAACCGAGCAGACCAATTCTGGATGTTCAATTTGGTTATGCTGGCGAGAGACAACTTCGTTTTCGTCTTGGCAGCAACGGGGTCGAAAACTTTGTGCATGCCTTGGTGGCCGGGCAATCTGGTTCTGGGAAATCGGTATTCTTCCACACCCTGATCAATAATATTGCGCTAAATTATTCACCCGAAGAAGTGGAGCTCTACCTGTTGGATTTCAAACAAGGGGTGGAATTCAAACCTTACGCAGATTTTCGTCTGCCTCACGCCAGGGTTATTGCTATTGAAAGTGAACCAGAATTCGGCCTGAGTATCCTGAACAATTTATGGAACGAACATTTGCGCCGCACGAAAATGGGCATGCAAAAATTTGAAGAATTTAAGGAAAAACTACCCCGCATTATCGTTATCTTTGATGAGTACCAGATGTTGTTCGGAGAAAGCTCTTCCGTTTCTAGAAATGCCAGCCTGTTGCTAAACCAACTGGCGCGCCAGAGCCGGTCTTCGGGCATTCACCTCATCTTGGGTTCACAATCAAAAGTCGATGAAATTGATGCATCCACATATGAACAATTCACCACAAGAATCTTGCTACAATCTTCTGAAAGCTTGGCTGGGCAGATCCTCTCTGTGGATAACGCCAACCGGGCAAATGAATTAACCCATGCTGGGCAAATTATATATAATGAAAAGAAGGGTATTGGCAGCGAGAAAGACCCTGTGGGTCAGGTCGCCATGATCACCAGGGAAGAGGTGATCATGAATGTTAAACGCCTAAACCAGTTCAGCGAACAAAAAGGCTACAAACCCGTTAGCCCAATGACTGTTTTCCGGGGTGATCAACCTTCCAGCTTTACTTCAAACAAACATGCCATGAAATTGTATAGCATCAGCCAATGGCCAACCCCTCCGCAGGTGAAACAATATCTCGGATTAAAGGATTGGGTAAACTCTGAGCAACCAGCCCTGGCCTGGCTGGGCGAGGCCATCGAAATCAAGATGCACACTGCGGCGGCTTTTCGAAGGCGCAGCCGGTCTAACTTATTAATTGTTGGCGCGCAAGAAGAAACCATCTTTGGCATGCTTTCAGGCTGCCTATTAAGCCTGCCTCTGTTCTACAAACCCGAAAATGTTGAATTCTTTATCGCGGATTTGAGCCTTAAAGACGAAGAATGGGCGGATACCTGCGAACATTTCCGGGATGCTTTTAGTGCTTATAAAATAAAAGTGGAAGAAAAAAGCTCGGCAAAAATTATTGAACAGGTGCATGCCATACTGCAAGATCGCAAGCAGGCCCAGGAAAATGGCTTGTCCGAAAATGTGCCATCTTTATTTTTGGTGATAGCGGGAATTCAGCGCGTTGCACAGTTAAAACCACTGATCTCTACTTATGAGCCTGAAACATCTCCATTGTCGAAGCAGTTAATTGAAATTTTGGATGCAGGCCCGGAATTGGGAATACATTCAATTCTTTGGGTGGATAATACGCGCAACTTTGAAAAAATCCTGGGACGTTCCACACTAAACCACATTTCCCAACGGGTAACCCTGCACTTGAGCGAAAGCGAATCACAATTTTTGCTGGATGATGTGACCGCGGCAGGTCTGAAAGGTTACCGAGCGCTCCTGTTTGATGATGATGCCGAACATCCATTGGAAAAATTCAAGCCCTATGCCATGCCCCATTCCACCGCTGACCGGGCCAAGGCTTTGGAAATCTTTGGTAGGTCCCTGACCGTAAGGTCAAAATAACATCTTGGGAGAAAAAATATGTCAATGGATGATCTTAACCGCGAACTGATTAATTTTCTCAAAAATATGCAGACCTTCAATCTTAAAATGTCCCAGGATTGGGACAGTCTGCAAGTGGCATGGAGAGATGCCGACGCTCTGTGGAATGATGATGAAACGCGCACGCGTTTTGATCATGATTGGAAAGAGATGGGCGATGCCTTGCAGCGCTATCGTTCCAAAGAATCCAAGGAGTATGAAGAATTCTTGGTGAGTCGCAAACGCGCCCTCGATCGTTATTATGGCCGGAGGTAAATAATGGATTCTAAAATTGATCCTACTCAATTGCAAAAACGCCTGGAAGAACTTCACAGCCGGCTGGGGAAATTTGACCGCGAGTTGAAGGAAAATTTCTCCATGCTGGATAATTCCTGGCACAGGTTGGATCGCGCATGGGATGGACAGGCCTATGATCAATTTAACGGCAGCTGGCAAAAATCGAGG
>CAIMZS010000596.1 GCA_903846015.1 uncultured Anaerolineae bacterium
CCAGCATGCTGGCGGGCACCTACTCCTGGCGCGTGCGCGCCAAAGATGCCGCCGGTAACTGGAGCGCCTGGAGCCTGGTGCGGACGATCATCAAGTTACCTTAACCTGTTTTGGTTGGATCGCGCTGGCCTGCTGTGGAATACAGCAGGCCAGCGCACAGCAGGTGAAATCGTCATGTAAAGAAACCTTACAAAATTGCAAGTTTTTGGGGCAAAAAGGCGTGAAATTTGGAACAATTGTAAGGTCCAAAGCGTTCCTTCCGACCTATAATGATAGTGTGTAATCTAAACTTGTTCGAAAATCTATATTTTGCTTTACAAGAATTAATCAGATTGCTGTCCGTGATTTTCACATAACTGGCGATGAAGCGGGTCAAAACCATATCAGTGAAAGGATAAAGATGAAAATTAATAGTTATTCGTTTGTGTTTTTTGTTATCGGGATTTTGTTTACTATTGCAGCATGCAACGAGATCCCTGTAATGTTGCCACCTATACCGAATAATATACCAGCTACGCCCACCCCACTCCCACCGCTTCAATCCATTATTACTCCATCGCCAACAGAATCAACGGTTGAGCCTCAAAATTTGCCTACCGGAGAGAGCGGAAATCAAGATGATCAACTTGAAACCTACATTGTAAGCCAGTTGGCTGGGGGCGAGAAACAGCATCGTTATGTCATTCTTGTTACAACTAAAGATCCAATGGCCCCACTTCCGATGGCACAAGAGGTAATCAAAAAGTGTTGGCTTTATAAGGATGATTTATTAAATAATTGTTTGGCCGAAAATTTTTTAAATAGCGTTGACGGGGAAAAAGGGATTCCGTGGAATTATTCCTATGTAATTATTTCAGTAATTTCAGAGAATTCTGAGTTTAGCCAGGCAACAGTGAGACTTGACGAGATATCTGGCCCCAGCGCAACGAAAGGGTTGTTATACAAATTGATCAAAGTTAATGGCGATTGGCAAATAGAATCGCGCAAAATAATTTGGTTGGGTTGATGACTGCTTCATAACCAACAAACAATCGAATAGAAACTCATAGTGACCTGTAAGGAGGATAATTATGAAAGGCACGAAGAAAACCGCACAACGAAACGCAGTGGTAACGATTCTAATAATTACCACTTGCCTGGTAGCCGCGTTTGGAGCCCCTTCAAAGGAAAGCAAGGGCCCCGATAATTCATTATCCCTTTTCTCACCAACGGCAACCCCTACTGAAGTCGATCTTATTACTCAGAGCGCAAAGGGTGAGCAACCGTCATTCTCAAAACAAGGAGACAACCTATCTACACTGACGATTCAGGCTGATGCTGGTATTTCAGGAATGCCGAAGGCTGAAATACTCTCGGCGAACCAAACCAGGCCAGTAGATGTCAATCAATCAACAAGCGATATCCCAGCTGGTTCAGAGACTCGAATTAATAGTTCTATATCAATAGGTCAAAAGCCTGCTGCAAATGGCAAGCCCAAGCCCATATCAGAGTTGCCATTAGGCGGGGGTGCACAAAAAAAGGTGCCTAGCATTAATAACACACAGGGTATCCCGAATCCAGGTGGTCGCCCGAATTCAGTTAAGACGGAAGCTTTCGTGCCACCTCAAGGAACCGCTGGATGGAGTACGATTATGAGTGAAGGCTTCGAATTGTCTTTTCCTTCCGGGGCTTGGGATGTTTTCGACGGTAATGGCTATGATTACGGCGAATTTTTCTGGGATGATACCAATTACCAATCATTTAGTGGCTCTTGGAGTGGCTGGGCTGCAAGTGGCGGCGCTGATGGTGTGGATCCGAGCTATTATTATTATCCTTATAATGCCAATTCATGGATGGTATACGGCCCTTTTGATTTGAGCAACGCTACAGATGCTGAATTGCTTTTTTATTACTCGAATATATCTGAACCAGATTATGACTTTATGGGTTGGTATGCCTCTACAGATGGATATAATTTTTATGGCCAACGCATTAGTGGTGATTCGGGTGGTTGGCGATATGTCAATTTTGATTTGACATCGGTTTACGCATTGGGAAACCTCACTGGCCGTTCATCCGTTTGGATAGCGTTTAATTTCACAAGCGACGACAGCGTTGTTTATGATGGCCCTTTTGTAGATGATATTCTTCTACAAAAATACAGCACTTCTGCCCAGCCCAACCTGACTCCATACACACCAATAGGATGGGACTACCCAATCGTACCATCCACTGTTACAGGTACCCATACTGTTAGCTCGTTATATGCCGATCGAAATACGTATACCGATTGGGCAGTCACCAACCTGGGAGCTAGCACTTCCGCCACATTCGAGAGTTGCCTATATTACGACGGCAGCGAAATTGATTGTTGGTTTACGGATGGTCTGTCGCAAAATTACTATGTCTACGTAGAAGATTGGCTTCTGAGCTTTTCGCCGACGTCCGGTTCTCATACGTTAAAAATTGTCGCAGATGTCAATAATACAATAACTGAATCAAACGAGAATGATAATACTTGGGAGCATTCTTTTTACTGGAACGCTCCTACACAGCCTAACCTGACACCCTTCGCGCCGACGGGATGGGACTATCCAATCGTACCATCTACTATAACAGGCACGCACATTGTTGACTCGTTATCGGTCGGTCAAAACACCTATATTGATTGGGCGATTCTCAATAATGGAATTAGTACTTCCACTGTGTCCAAGAGTTGTCTATATTATGATGGCAGCGAAATTCAATGTTGGAACACGAATGGATTGTCCCAAAATTACTATGCCTATGTCCAAGACTGGCTTCTGACCGTATCGCCGACATCCGATTATCATACGTTAAAAATTGTCGCAGATGTTAATAATACAATCGCCGAATCAAACGAGAGTGATAATGTTTGGGAATATTCTTTTTATTGGGATCCCCCTACGCAGCCTAACCTGATAGCGTACACGCCGACAGGGTGGGACTATCCAATCGTAGTGTCTACTGCCACGGGTACTCACACTGTCAGCTCGTTATTTTCAGGTCAAGATACCTATGCAGATTGGGCCATTATTAACAATGGAATTAGCACTTCGACCCCATTCAGGAGTTGTCTATATTACGATAATACTGAAATCCAATGTTGGACCACACCTGGGCTGGCACAGGGTTATTACGCCTATGTCGATGACTGGCTAATGAAGTGGTTGATAATTTATACACCTTCGGCCGGTACGCATACAATAAAACTTTCTATGGATGTTAACAATAATATAGTAGAAGCAAACGAAAGCGACAATGTGTGGGAAAGATCATTTACCTGGGAGGAAAGCTGCCCGGCTTCATCATACAGCCCACCGAATAACTATTCTTTAGGGGGTCCATCCCCGTTAATAAATGATGCTCTCCCAATGCCAGATTTTATGCAGCAGCGCATACGGTCTGAAAACAAAAGTATGGCCAGTGGCATCCCATCGAATGCTCCAGGACGATATGATACTAGTGCATTCATGACTGGTAATGTGGCGGTAGGTATTGTATTGCCAGAAAGTACCGGGAATGGAGAGAACTGGACTTCTGCAGAGCAAGCTTGTGTTGTTCAAAAAATTCAGAAGGGATTGGATTGGTGGAAGACTCACGGAGGCGCCGCAGCGAACATTAATTTTGTTTATGACACTAAGCTTGGAATTTCCACTACCTATGAGCCCATTGCTCAAACTGCGGCTAATCATGGTTTATGGGTTGCAGATGTTATGAAAAACATGGGATACACCGACTCAGACTATTATGAAAAGGTGTATTCATATTTAAATCATTTGAAAGACCAGTACAAAACAGATTGGGCTTACGTTTTCTTTGTGGTTGATAGTAGTAATGATGTTGATA
>CAIMZS010000597.1 GCA_903846015.1 uncultured Anaerolineae bacterium
AAAATAAAGGAGAATAACCACCATGGGGATGCGAATATAACCGCCAAAAGCCTGGCATCTTTTTCGAATATGACAACATGCTGTGAAAAAAGCACTGAGCAGAGATCACAAAAATCGATCTTTTGCTCCTGACCACATTTGTTCCCTATAACTGTGGTGAGCAAGATTTAGCCTTTTGCGCAAGAGTGGGCAGTGGCAGGGTGGGTCTATCGATTTACCCAATGCGCCTGGCACAGCAGTAGCGTATGGAACGGGATTTTTCGGACTTGTAATCTACATTTTTCTATGTATAATTTAACGCATCATCCCTTGTTTCCTCACCGGGTTCCAGGAAACCGCAATGTCCAGAGCGGAAATCAAAGTTAAATCGATCGACAACACCACCGGGACAGTCAACATTGCTGGCGGCAATATTTACATCGGCCTCAGCGTTGACCAGGTTACCGTCCTTGTCAACCAGATTTTAACCGCCACCCAGGTGAAACCCTTTGACGGCCGCTGCCCTTACAAAGGCTTGGGAACATTCGAGGAAACCGATGCCGACTTGTTTTTTGGCCGCGAAAACTTCGTAAATGACCTGGTCGGCCGGGTAGGCAAAACCCGCACCGTCTTTGTCACCGGCCCCTCCGGCAGTGGCAAATCTTCCCTGGTGCGCGCCGGCCTGCTCCCCGCCCTCAAGCACGGCGCCCTCCCCAACAGCCAGGACTGGCTTTACGCCTCACTCAAACCCGGGCGCGACCCTTTCGAATCGTTGGCCGGCGCCTTTTCCCGCCTCAAATCGCCCGACCTCGCCAACTACTTCCGCCAAAATTCATCCAGACCCGAAGCGCTGAATGAATGTGTCGAGTCAGCCCTTAGCGACAACCCAAACCACCGGCTGCTGCTCTTTATCGACCAGCTTGAAGAGCTTTTCACCCAGAACAGTGTGGAAAAGGCCGCGTCTTTCATCGAAACACTGGCGCATGCCATTGGGCTCAGCGACGGACGCCTCATTTTGCTGTTTGCCATGCGCTCGGATTTTATCTCTACCTGCGCCACCTTCCCCAGTTTGAACGCCTTGCTCAACCAGCAGTTGATCCAAATCACCGCCATGCAGCCCGACGAGTTGGTCAGAGCCATTGCCAAACCCGTGACACGCGTCGGCCTGGTCATTGAGCCCGGGTTGATCGCCCAGATTATCCAGGATATGCAGGGCGAACCCGGAGCCTTGCCCCTCATGCAGTTCGCCCTGAAGGATCTGTTCGATGCCCGCCAGGCTGCTGGCGGCTCCATTGCCCTGACCCTCGCGGATTATCATGACCGCGGCGGTATCCACAAAGCCCTCGAACGCCATGCCAACGAGGTCTTCAAGGATCTGGATCCCCGCGAACAGGCCCTGGCCAGTTCCATTTTTGGCAGGCTGATCGAAATCGGCAAAGGCGCCCAGGATACCCGCCGCACTGCCAGGTTTGACGAGCTGCAGGCCTGGGACGGCGAAAAAGACGCTGACCTTCAAATTGTTCTGCGCAAGTTGGCCGACGCCCGCCTGATCACCACGGATGAAGTAGCCGGCGCCGATACCTTCACCATCGCGCATGAAAAATTGATCGACGCCTGGCCCTGGCTCAAAAAACTGGTCAACGACAACCGCGCGGTCATCGCCCTGCAAAACCAGATTGAAGACGATGCACTGGAATGGCAGGCGCACAACCGTGATGACAGTTATTTATACACCGGCGCCCGGCTGGCTGATGCCCGCGAAAAACTCGGGGGCATCAGCCTGGACTCCGCTCCATGGGCCTTTCTGGATGCCTGCATCCGCGAGGACGAAGCCAAAAAAGCCGCCCGGGAGGCTGTCCTGCAAAACGAAAGGCTCTCCGCCTATTCTTACTTGACCTTGAGAAGAGCCATCGGGATACTGGGCTTTGCCTTTCCCCTGGTCATTACCGTCGGCAGCCAACTCATTTTCCAGACAGGCGTTCAATCCTCCCTCAGCGCTTATTACTACACCGGCATGCGCGATGTCTTCGTTGGCTTCCTCTGCGCCATTGCGATGATTCTCTTTGTCTATAAGGGCAGCGGCACCCGGGAGGACATCGCCAATCGACTCACTGGCATCTTTGCCATCGGCGTGGCGATCTTTCCCACCGCGGCGGATGCCTCCGGACCAGGTATTGCCAACATCCTGCACTCTCTATCTTTTGTGCTCTTCCTGTTAATGCCAACTTATTCCAACATTTTCCTGCTTGGGAATCCGGCCTCTTCGCGAGCGGTGAGCCGGGAAGTCCTCCTCAGGAAACAGGTCTATAAATCCATCGGCTGGACAATATCCATCTGCTCCTTGTTGATGGTCTTGAGCGCTATTCTGCCAGCCCCGATTAACCAACTTCACCCTGTATTCTGGCTCGAAACCATTGCTTACTGGGCTTTTGGCCTTTCCTGGATGACCAGGGGCCGGCTGTTAATAAAAGCGCAAGAAGAATAATGTCTGGTCTCCCTGAAAAATTTTCGCCAAGAAACGTAAAAATGCGCCCGGCCTTCCCCCCACGCCTGACGATGCCCTTATCATTCGTCGTCAGGGGCGGGGAATACTTCATTGATTTTCAGATCAGAACACCTCGCAAATGGGAGCTTTCACCGCACATGCTCCTGCCGTGAGCGCGTCCAAAACAGCTTGAGCTTTTCTTTGCGCTATATTGCAGGATCTTAGCGGTTAAGGATTTTACAACGGACTCACAAACACTGATTCGCTCATTCCAGAAACACCCCGGAGGAGAACATGCCCAAACAAAGTAAAGCATCCCAAAAGAACACCAGTATCATGGTCAGGGACATTTCCAATACCAGCGGCACGGTCAACATTGCCGGTGGGGACATCACCACTCATACTACCACCGGCCTCAGCGCAGCGGAAATCAAGACCCTCTTCGCCCAACTCTACACGGCCATCGAAACCGATAAAAAAGTTACCCCGCCGGCAAGGAAGACCTGAAAGCCGATGTACAGGAAATCCAATCGGCCATCACAACCGCCTCGCAGAAAAACGAAAAAATGGATGAGAGTTTCCTCTCTCGTCGCTTCCGCAATATTGCCCGCGTCGCCCCCGATATCCTGGATGTCGTTGTCGCCACCCTTACCAATCCCCTCGCCGGGCTGGGCCTGGTCGCCACGAAAATCGCCGAAAAAGCCAGGGAAGATACGGTGGTAAACAAATAATGCGCCAACCGACAGTTTTCCCCAGGCCTGATGCCGATAACCGGCGATGATGGCGATTATTTCAACCGCTTAGCGGTAGTCCCCGCCCCATTTGCTCTACTTCTCGCACACCCACGCAAAGATCGGATGCTCCCCGCCCCAGGGATAAGTCGCCGAAGATGGCAAAACTCCCACCTGCGCACTCTCCGGCAAAAAGATAAACCATAGATCTTTCAACCCGGCGCTCGCCGGCACATCAAACCGCAGCCAGGCCTCCACACTCTGCCCCGGAAACAGACTTCCACCCAGGTTTGTATAGTCCGCATAACCCTGGCGATGCCCGTAAACCGGCTTGTATTCAACTGCAGCATACAACACGCTGAAATGTTCAGGCGCCGGCAGATTCGACGCCCGCCCGGATCTGTTCTCAATCCGCACCTGCACCCAAACAAACTGTTGGCTGGCGCTCGGCTCTCGCTGTGTGCCATATTCGGTCACAAAGCTGTTGCTCAAGCTGGCCTGCTGCATCCTGACCTGCAATTCCTGCCAGTTGATTTGCGCGCCTGATCTGGCCGGCGTCGGTGCAACCCAAACAACTATCGCACTGGGAACTGGACTGGGCGTGCTAACCAATCTGGGCGCCGGCGCACACGCCCCAGCAAGCACCGCGACCAGCATTAGAGCGGGTAGAAATCGCAATATTTTTCGCATCATTTTGATTGACCTTTAAACTTGCTTTCTTGCTAATGCCATAAAATGTCATTAGCAGGCCGTGGGGCGCATCAACGTCCCGCCCGGTCTGAAAACTAACTCAAAAAGTTTTACTTCCTGCTTGATATACGTTCTCCAGCCCGGAAAGTCTCATGCCTCCCTGAGGCTACATGGAATAGCCGCCGACCATCAGCTCCCGCTTGCCCTATATGATCTTCGTTGGGTCCGCAGCCAATGGTTTTCCCAACATACCATAAAGAAAATCAGGAGGGTAACATGTCATCGAAATTCCAGCCGTAAAGCAGGAACTCTAATTGCTTACGACTGGTTACACCAAACTTGACCAGGATGTTGCGAATGTGGAATTTGATGGTATCGATTGAAACCCCGAGGTGGGTGGCGATTTCAGCATTAGTATTTCCCATGCTGGCCAATGCAGGAGCCCGATGTATAACCCTCGTTACTGAGATGGCCTTCCATGACCACTTTATCCCTTCGGCTTTGGATTGAGCTACACAACCTTCTCGATAACAAATCTGAAGGTTGCAGCGGCGCAATTGAAGGTGGGCAGTTCGGTAGCCGCAACAATCGATGTGACGAACGCTGGCATGTGGGTATAGGACGTGGAAGAGTTCGACATCTGGGTCGGCTCTGACTCGATGGCAACGCTCCACGCAGACCTCGAAGTAGTCCACTAAGCGCCGAGAATCCATCCCCCGCCTATTTATTGCTCAATAGATACAATCTTGGATCGACAGCAGGTAATACAAGACAGGTCTTTGATCCATTTTAGGCATGTTGTTAGCCTCTTTGCGCTTTGTACCACTGATATGTATACGCCAGGTTGAGCGGCAGCGCCCACCATAACTGCACGGGCGAACGCGAAAAGCGCCGGGCTATACTTTTCAGGGAATAAAAACGCTGGTTGGCGTAGCGAAATCCAGCCAGCAGCTCATCCGCGCTCATCAACCTGGGTTGAAAGACCACATCCTCGCGGCTGTTGTATTTGCGCCAGTCGCGGGTGAGGATTCGCCCTTCCTGTTCCAGTCTGTGGTAAAGCGGCGTGCCCGGGAAAGGGGTCAGGATGTTGAAGGTGGCATTCTGCACCCCTGCCTCTTCCAAAAAATCGATCGTGTCCTTGAATATCCCAGGCGTGTCCTGGTCAAAGCCAAAGACGATGCCGGCCTGCACGGCGATGCCGTGGGCGTGGATGCGCCGGATGATCTCGATGTATTCATCCACACGATTGAAACCTTTTTTTGCCGCTGTCATGCTCCTCTGGGAGACCGACTCGAGACCCAGGAACAACTGCTTGCAGCCGCTACGGGCAGCTTCTCTCAGAAACTCGTCATCCCTGCCTGCATGGATGCTGGCCTGGCTGCTCCACCATTTGCGCTGCGGGGCGATGGCGCGGAACAACTCCTTTGCGTACTCGAGGTCAGCGGCGATATTGTCATCCCAGAAGATGATTATCTTTCCTGTAAAAGAGGCGTATTCCGCTGCGGCTTCGGCCACGGGTCGGTGGCGCAGGGTACGACGGTACATCAGCGCGATGCAGCAGAAATCACACTGGCTTGGGCAGCCGCGCGTGGCGAACATAACCCCATTGGTGTGGTCGCGGCGCTTGAACAGGTCTTTGCGCGCCATGGGAATGTTCTCCAGCCTGGGCAAACACTCCAGCCGGTAGACCGGCTGATAAGCTCCAGTTTCAAATCCGCGCAGAAAGTCTTCCCAGGCACCTTCTGCCTCGCCGATAAAGATCACATCCGCGTGCTGGCGGGCTTCGTCTGGGAGCAAAGTGACGTGCGGACCGCCAAGGACCACACAAGCACCGCGCGCGCGGAAGTTCTCCGCCAGTTCGTAGGCGTGATAGGCGCTGGGCGTGTGGAAGGTGATCCCGACCACATCCGCGCAGGCGTCCAGGTCTATCGAAGCCGCTTCTTCATCCATATGGCGCACTTCCCAGCCGGGCGGAACCCTGGCGGCAAGATAAGGCATGGTGATTTGCTGGAAGTTGAGCACCCGCGTCCTGCGCACCCGGTGGATTTCTGGGGCGGAGGCAGTGATCAAGAGAAGTCTGGGCATGGGTATCCTTGCAGAAGTTGTTTTATTTGGCGGTGGTAACGGTGCAGGCAGCCAGGGTGTCACCGGAATGAAGGAAGGAAATACACAGGGTGGGCTGTGGGAAACGGCAGGCCTTTCTTTATCAACCTGCCACACCTTTTGGGGAAAGGTTGGTGGTGTTGGGTATTTGGATTTTATAAAGTTCGGGACATATACAATGCTCCCCTTTGCACATCTGCCGGGAGTTGGCGCAAAATCTCGTCAGGGGGCTTCGACTTCATGAAAGGGCGGAATTGTTTCAAATCCCAGCGACAGGTACAGTTTCTGTGCCGCAATCTGCCTCGGACCAGTTTCCAGGCGCATGTGGGTGTACCCACGTTTGCGGGCCTCGTCAATTAGATGTTCAACCAGAATTCGTCCCACGCCCCTGTGCTGAGCATCAGGTGAAACAAACATATGAACCATTTCGGAGATGCCATCGCCACAGGTCTTAAATCCGACCGTCCCAACCGCCTGTCCATCAACCCAGGCCAATTGAATACACCCTGAAGGCGGGGCACAATCACCGGGTAGGGCCGCGATATCTGCTTCAAGTCCGTCAAAGAGAAATTGAAGAAAGGGGAGAATATCGAAATAGGTTTGTGAAAGCCATTCAATAAAACCTCGATAGAGTCTGCGTACCTGATCGAGATCATCCTCTGACTGAACGAGACGAATTTCAACCTTGTTCATAGGTACTCCTTGGGCTCACGTAAAAAAAATTGGGGATGGCAGTTCCAATAACCCATTTTGATATCCTGGACATGCCCATATCTATTTGGCTATCTCAACATCGAATAACCCAGATTTTACCTCTTACAAGCGAACAGCACGGCCATTCCTGCCGATAAATAAATCCCTTTGTGGACAATCCCCAAAAACCGGGAATATTTTTCAAGAACCTAATAGGAGGCCTTTACACCATGAACCAAAATATTACCACCAACCTGATCACCCTCGACCTGACCCATGCCACCAATGGACTCGAGGTTCTCGGCAAAACAATGGGCTACGAAGGCTGCCCCACGCCTTTGCTCGATATTGTTCTCCGCAAAACCTTGAAATGGGTCATGGTAGAAGGAAATCAGTTTAGCCCACATCCGTTCAGATTGCGCTGGAATGGCCGGATGGTCCAGTGCAATTGCATCTAAATTTGATAGAAGGGTGCCCATAATCACTCATTTTCCGAAACCGCCCTGGGCTAAAGCCACTGGGCTATGAGTAGCGCCCCATAAAAGGGGCTTCCGATCAGTGCAATAGTTTATGAGCCCCGTTTACGGGGCGTTGTTTTCCAGCACGTGCGATTTATCGCTGTGCGGCCCAAGCACGGGAGCGGTAATATTGCATATTTTCACGCCAACTGGCTGAATCTGTCACAACTGGCCCATCAATTTGACAAAATGGCCAGGTTTTAAAGAGAATAAGATGCAATCGCCCTGAAGTACACATCATTATCGGCAACAACCATGCAGAAAGGCGCTATAATTCTTCCAAGCATTTTGAAGGAAAGCTTGCACAAATCAATAATCAAAGAAGAGAACTGAATTCCAAGCTGGTCGGAAAGAACGCGTTTGAAATAGAATGATTTTACCCAAAAAGCGGGACCCCAGGTTCATCACTGTACGTTGCGGCGGGACTCTCCAAGACTCCGACCATCATCTGCTTGCCATATGGGCGTCCGATTGCGCACAGCACGTATTGCACTTATTTGAGGAAAAGCAGCCTGATGATGACAGGCCGCGTCGAGCCATTGAATCGGCTCGCGCATGGGTGCGTGGTGAGATCACGATGACTCAGGCCCGTACTGCGGGTGGTCATGCCATGGCTGCGGCGAGAGTGCTGAACGGTGCTGCTCGGCACTCTGCATTTGCTGCCAGCCAGTCGGCATTGGTAGCGCATGTCGCCGCACACGAACTCGGCGCTGCAGCCTATGCGATCAAGGCTGCAAGGGCGGCATCGCATGCCGGTCAAGCTGAAGAAGCCAGTCGCCTTGAGTGTGAATGGCAGCGCGCCCAACTTCCAGGTGAAATCCGTGATCTTGTGCTTGACGACCAGAAGTTACGCAACGAAATCTGTTGGTTCGTATTTGAGTGTTGACCGGCTCGCCCAGATCACGCCCTCTGCCACCAACGTAGTTGCTGCTGGGACCCGGTGTCGCCAAGGCCTTTCCAAATGAAAAAGCTGTAAATGACGCTTTGAAACTGGCCATCCAATTAACATAAATACAGGAAAGGCAGCGCAAAATAGGCACACCGAAATCCAAAATTACACAAGCGAAGCCAGTGTGTGAATTAAGTTGACATCAGGGCACTGTGGATGGTGTTGGCTCACTACATGAGTGCAAAAAGCGCCATTTCCTGTGAAAAGGTTGGCGCTTTTTGCGTTAAGAGGTGCAGGGTGTATTGGCAACCTGTTCTGTCTATTCAATCATCACCGGGGTGAAATGTGGCATAATGACACTACACCAAGAGTTAGAATAATCAATAGTTAGACAGGCAATAGACAATATCCACTATGAAAAAAGGAGATTATTATGAACGTTGCCTTTTCGACTCCACACAACAGAAAAATGACGCTTATCCTCCTGACGATCTGTGGCTTGTTGGCAATTGCTGCTGTCGTTGAAGGTATCGAAGATAATCTGCCCGGTATCCTGTTGGCTTTTCTCGCGGCTACAGCCTTTGTCCTTGCTTTCGTCCACCCCTTGCGAACCGCAAAGAAATTCATGTTGCTCATCCTGACGTCGGTACTCGGTTTTGTCCTCTACACCATTCTGAACATCATTCTCGATACTGCCGCCCATGATCCTGCAACATCGAGTGCGCTCCAGAATCTGATGCAGAGTGCCGCAGTCAATGCTTTTAGTATAATCATCATAATGATCTGCGCTGCGGCATTCATGGTTGGCGCGATCGGTTCGGTTGTCACGTTCATTCGTAGCCGTCGTAAACCAACGTGAATCCGTGAGATGGCTGCCCAACAAAGCGCGCAATGGATGCTGGGAATTCTGTGGCACCTGCGGCAAGCATTTTTCTGATCCCTACATCTGTCCACGCCCGCCCACCTGCCAGCAAACCCTACCGTTAGTGGTGTTTTTGTTTTTATACCGTCGCCATTTACATTGGACGCAAACAGCAAACCTGCTTGCACAGGAAAATCCATATTAACACTTATGGTAGAAAGGGTTAATATGGATTTTCTTATTAACACCAGATCACTGGAAAACAATCCCAGCACGAACTAACCAATAATTTTCACAAACCATTTCTCTTTGCGGGCCATCTCAGCATGGCCCGCTTTTTGCATTTAATTCCCGGGAGTATACTATGCCGAACACCCGTTCTGCGACTATAGAGCAAGATACTCCTAGGAAAGTGCTGCACCCATACTTTTTGAAAGGAGTATCCATGCTTGTTATCGCAAAGTTCAAGGATATCGAAGTAGAAGTTCTGAGCGTCAACAAAGAGCTGGGAGTCAGCGCGGTGAAAGCCGTCAACTGCGAACCCTGACCGACGTACACACAAGGGGGCTGGGCATTTACCCGCTACAACAACGTATCGACAACTGCGCTTTCTGACATCCGGTTATTGAGGGATGCAAATGATGGAGAGATCAAATACCAGTTGTTGAAGACCCGCGTTCCCTGCTCCTGCCCAATGAGCGGCAATCCCCGTCGTTATCGTGACCAGCGTACCAGGCATGAAATCAAGTCCGAGCTGTTCTTCAAGCTCGATTTGCCGTGAAGGTGATGAAATCTGATGATTACAAGACGCGCCTTTACTCTCGCCTTTGCTGACTTCTGCAGATTCCTTACCCTTCTGACTGTCACCTTCCTGGCAATCAAGCTGTTCGCCTGAAATCCCCCCATATTCAAAGAACCCGTACTGAAAAGTGCGGGCTCTTTACCGAGTTTACATATACATCTTTCGCAGGATGTTGCCCATCATTTGGATCGCCACCTTACGCGGCAGGACATGGCGCATGATAAAGCTTGACAGCCGGTTAACCCCACCCGGAATTACGAAAGGCTGCTTTCCCAGTGTATTCAGTGCATCTCTCACCACCACTTCTGGCTCATCTCGCACAAAGTCGTTTTCTCTAAAAGAGGTGCATCTCTGGAAAACGTGTTCATACTGGAAATATTCATCACCGATCAGGTGTTGGAGGCTGCCGCAAAAGCGATGGTAGAAAGTTGGGTTGTTTTCCAGAATGTCGCTGGCTGTGGGGATGAAGTCATCATAGGTCAGGGCTTCTTGCGATTGTCTGAACTCTTCAAAGCCAGCATAGACCAAAGGCAGAAACGGTTGTGAAGTAGAACCAGCATGATGAGGTGGGATAAGCGACCCTTTCCATAACCACTTTTCACACCCGCTGGCGTTTTTCCAGTTTGGAAATGAATTTCGGGAAGACAATGTGGATTTGAACAAACTAAATCTATTCGAGCATTCAGAATTATTATTTTCGTGACATTTGACACATGCATTATTTAATAATATTTTGCTATACTGCAACAATGTGGGGAATTGTTATTATTCCACATTAATCCCCCACGCAGGCGTCATTTACATAATCTTCATATGGCCATTATCCCTGATCAGGTCCTTATTCAGAAAGGTTCCGTCCTGGTTCCTGTGCAAGGTGGATTGACGGAAAAGTTCTGTCTAATACATAGTTCCAATCCGAGTAGCCTTTATGAACAATAAATCATCTAACCATCACGAACACAAAAGAATTCCATGGAATTTAATTGGACAAATTGTCCTAGCCCTGGTCTTTTTATACTTGCTCAGCTGGCTGATAAATTCCTTTAGTTTTGCTGGTAGAAATGGAATTGACATACAAGCAACACAAGCCATCTCTTCATTAGAGATATTCGACAATTTTGGTTTTAAAGTGTTTGATACGAAATGGAATGAGTCTACCTGGGCAGAAGTTGGTTCAGGATCACATTTCTATCAACTCGATGGAATATTGACAGTATCGCGTAACGTGCAAGGCTTTGGCGGACTCGTTGCCCATCGGCGCAAATGGTTACTCAGTCAAATAAACTACGTGGAAAGCAGACTGATGTTAAACAGCAATATTCAAACGCTGGCTGGAGATATTGGCTTTGAGATTAATACTGATGTTGATGGAAATCAATGGTTTGTCAAATGTGGAATTCTGGGTGGGCAAGGTAAAAAAATGGCTTCAATTCTTTGCAATACAGCAGATGGGTTTTTAACAACCGCTGTGAAAGTCTCCTATGACACATGGTATCTTGTAAGATTTGAAGTTGATTCTGAAAACGGAACGATAACTTTCTTTGTTGACGGGCAAAATGTTGGCAAATACGTTTCACAAGATATAAGTACGTTAAAAAATGTAGAATATTCACTTATACTGGACGGATCATCATCAAACGATGGTTCCCTGAATGGCTCGTTTGATGATGTGCAATTAAAAAATAGGTAAGCTTTGAAATCATCAAAACGGGCTAACAAATTATAGGCATCCAGAATAATTCTTGCATCGATTGACGATCAACTATCGCCGATTTCGCAAGATTTTCTCAAAAATTAAACTCTCGCAAAGCGGTTGTTCCATCAGTGAACTCCGTGTTCTCAGAGTTTAAAGCTTTTGCGCAGTAGTGCCCGTTCCAGCAGGGCCGGTAGTGCCCGTTCCAGCAGGGCTACGGCCACGTCCGGTTCAGACTGTGGAAAAAACTTTTCTGGACAGTTCTATCTGGTGAATATGCAAATCTTCCAGCGCAAGATCACGTTGATAGATCGATTCCGGGATGGTGATGTGCGAGTTATTGGATGAATCATTTATCTGTTTGCGCCCGGTAACATCATGAATAATGGATAAAAGAACCTGTTTTCCCTGCAAGGAGATGGGGTATAAAAGCTCTTCCACCATTCGTTCTTCCCCACTGGCTAATCTCTGCTGGATGATAAGGTAAGTCAATACCGCTTCAACCTGCGTCTCGTTTTGTCCCTGTTTTTGAAACTGCAGTGGCTGGAAAAAGTGGTGTCGCGAAAGAGTTATCCGCGACACCACAAGGAGCTATCAATCCAGGCTGTGAACCTGCTTTAGCAAACTCGCCACCAAATCTTCGGGTGTCTGGGGCAGCTTCTTCTCGACAAACATAAGCCCGCTGAAAAGGGGCATATCATTAACCATCTGCATGATATCCCCCATTCCCAGGCCGTCTTCCGCGTCTTTTTCATCACCGTAACGTTCTTGAGATTCAAAAGACTTGCGCGTCTCGCGTTCAATGAATGGCTGCCACTCAACCATCAACTTGCTTCCACGAGGATCAGCCTTCCATTCGTTAATCGTGGATTCGTTATCGAGAATACACGGCAGATTAAGTGTGGACTGCAGGGTAACGGCTGCGGACAGGCGAATATCCTGCGCCGAAGCACCAATCAGGATGTCGAACTCGCCATCTTCCGTGATCCACTGCTTATATTCCGGGTGATAGTATGCAAAAGCGCGGAAATCGAGCGCAATGGAGACTGTTTTAGTTTCACCCGGCTGCAGATCAACTTTGGCGAAACCCTTTAGTTCCTTAACCGGTCGCTCCAACCCGGACAGGCGGTCATGCACATACACCTGGACAACTTCCTTGCCCGCGACTTTGCCGGTATTGCTGACATCCAGGCTGACCGTCAGTCCATCCACATCTCTGAAGTTTTCAGAGGAAACCTTCAGGTTGGTGTAGGCAAAAGTAGTGTAGCTCAATCCATAGCCGAAGGGGAACAGAACGGGTATTTCACGGGCATCGTAATAACGATAACCAATGTAGAGACCCTCACCATAACGCACAGAACCGGCACTGCCCGGCCAGTTTAGATAAGCAGGGGTATCCACAAGTCTTAGCGGGAAGGTTTCGGCCAGTTTGCCGCTCGGGTTAACTTTTCCGTAAAGCACATCCGCAATGGCTGCGCCGCCAGCCTGTCCCATCATATAAGCTTCCACAACCGCAGCCACGCCGTCAATCCAGGCGCTCATCGCCACCGGAGAGCCGTTATTCAGGACAACCACAGTGTTGGGCTGCACCGCGCTGACCGCCTTGATCAAGGCAACCTGCTGGACGGTCAGATCCAGATCCTTGCGATCATAGCCTTCGGATTCTTTGAAGGTTGGCAAGGCAATGTACAGGATAGCGACATCCGCAGACAGCGCCAGCTGCACAGCCTGGTCAATCAGCGGCTGATGGAAGGAGTTGTCAGCGGGATAACCTTCCGCATAGGTCAATTCGGCATCCCCGGCCTGGGCCTGCAGTTCCTTGAAAGGTACAGCCACGCGGGTGGGGTTGATATGCGAACTGCCGCCGCCCTGGAAGTGGGCTTCTTCAGCGGCGTGCCCGATCACGGCAACATGTTGTTGATCCCTGAGCGGCAGGATACCGTTGTTTTTCAGCAGCACCAGGCCTTCCGCGGCGATCTTATGCGCCAATTCATGATGCGCATCGACATCAAAACTGGCGGTCTTGGGGGTTTCCGTGGATTTGAAAATGATTCTCAAAATCCGCCGGACGGATTCATCCAGGATGGCCTCATCCAACTCACCCGAACGAACCGCATCCACCACAGCCTGCACCCGGCGAGGCTGCGGCCCGGGCATCTCCCAATCCAGGCCGCCCTTTAATGCCGCCACACGGTTGCGCACGGCGCCCCAATCCGAAACGACCAGGCCTTCAAAACCCCATTCTTTCTTCAGAATTTCGGTCAGGAGGTGATAATTTTCAGAGGCAAACGTGCCGTTAAGCTTGTTATAGGCGCACATCACCGTCCAGGGTTGGGCCTGTTTGACAGCCTTTTCAAAGGCTGGCAGGTAAATTTCACGCAGGGTGCGCTCGTCAACTTCCGAACTGATGCTGAAGCGCTGGAATTCCTGGTTATTGGTGGCAAAGTGCTTGAGCGAAGTGCCGACACCCTTGCTCTGAATGGCGTTGATCATGCTGGCAGCCATCTCGCCCGCCAGGAACGGATCTTCTGAAAAATATTCGAAATTGCGCCCACCCAGAGGCGAGCGTTTCATATTAACTCCCGGTCCGAGCAAGACATTCACGTTCAGCGCCTGGCATTCTTCCGCCAGGGCCTGCCCCATTTGGGATATCAAATCCACATCCCAGGATGAAGCCAGGCAGGAGGCAGTCGGGAAACAGGTGGCGGGCAGACTCTTGGCCCCCGTCTCATGCACATTTGCCTGGCGGCGCACGCCATGCGGGCCATCCGAACAAATCAATTCAGGCACACCAAGTCGTTCCACAGGGGTAGTAGTCCAGTTGCTGGCGCCAGTGCACAGTGCGGCTTTTTCTTCGAGAGTCATCCCTGCAATAATAGTTTGAAGCTTTTCTGACATATATTACTCCTCTAAAGATAAAAGCAGTCGCGGCTAATCCGCGACTGCTTTGGAAATTATTTCGTAGCGCTATGCGCAAACGAATCATAGACTGAACGAACTTTGAGGGCCGCCTCGGCCTGGGAGGGCGTCCAACCAGCGGGCAGCGGTGCAGAAATGCTGACCGTGCGACCGGCCGGCAGGTCAAAATAGTTGTCACTGAAAACAACATCCGCGCCTTCCAGCGCACATTCCACCAGCCGCGCCAGCGAACGGGCAGACAGGTCGATGTGAACCACGCCGTGCTCGACGCGCAGTTGTTGTGAAATGCCCGGTTCAGCCAGCCCAAGATGCTTTGTCGGGGCAAAGAAGGCTGTCTGCCTGGCCTGGATTTGCCCGCCCTGCCACAGCTCAGCAATAAAGACCAGTTCCCGGCGTAAATCGTCATTCATCATCTTCGAAAAATCGAGACGGCATACCGGCGTTACGTCGAAGGGGGCGGCTTTGACGACCTCTTCGCCTACCTGGAGAGATTTGCCATCCAGTGTTTCCAGCGACCAGCGCACAGAACCTTCCCAGGTTTCGCGCAAGTCACTGCTGAGGTAAACATCCTGTTCGGTTGGCTTGTCTTCGATCGAAAGCATCAAGGGCGCATAAAAACGGCGCGCGGCATAATGCAGCGTCTTCCAACGGCCAAAATAATCCAGGCTAGACCAGGAAGCCACCGGCCAACAGTCATTCAACTGCCAGTAAATGGTTCCAGAGACGCGCCGCGTGTGCCGACGCCAGTGTTCCACGCCATAACGGATACCCTCGGCTTGCAGCACCAGGCTCAGGTACACCAACGATTCGAAATCTTTGGGCAGGCGGAAGGTATCCAGCAGCTGCGCCACCATCAGGGAATTGCCGCTGTCGTTTTTCTGGTGCCGCTCCATGATGTAGGAAGTCATGTTCCAATCGGCTTCCTCGGCATATGCGCGGATGGTCGCCAGGGGTGGCAGGGCCTGAAAGCCAAACTCGCTCATAAAGCGCGGGAATTGGTTGCGATACGCGGTAAACGGTTTGCGCCCGTGCCAGACATCCCAATAATGCGCGTCACCCTGAATCTGACCGTTCGGGTTTTCAAAGGGCGTATTGGACGAAGGCGAGCTGGGCCAATAGACACGGTCTGGATCTTCGGCGGCGCACCAGGCCGGCAGGGTATGGTGGAAGAAGTCATCATAAGCGGCTTTCATATCCTGGTACTCAGGCCCCTTCCAACCCCACTCCACCCAACCCTGCTCCATCTCATTGTTGCCACACCACAGCGCCAGGCTGGTGCGATGTCGCAGGCGGCGAACATTTTCAGCCACTTCCACGCGAATATTTTCGAGGAAGGCGGGGTCATTGAACGGATAAACACTACACGAAAAGATAAAATCCTGCCAAATCAGGATACCGTAACGGTCGCACAGATCGTAAAAACGTTCTTCCTCATAAAAACCGCCGCCCCACACCCGCAGCATGTTCTGGTGTGTGTCCGCGGCAGCGCCAATCAACTTTTCAAGGAAGGCATCCGTGATACGGGTGGGGAAAGAGTCCGCCGGGATCCAGTTGGAGCCTTTGGCAAAAATAGGCAGCCCGTTGACCACAAATGTAAAGGAACGGCCCCATTCATCCGGCTGCTGGCGCAGTTCGATGGTGCGCAGGCCAAGCTGGTAAGCGCACTGGTCCAACACCTGGCCAGCCTGATGCAGTTCCACGCTGATCTGATAGAGCGGCTGGGCACCGTAGCCATTCGGCCACCAAATCTGGGGATTGGGTATCTCCATCCGCAGCGAGCTGGCAGTGCCGGGGTCGATGGCCACGCCGGTCTCAAAAACCTGTCCATTCGGGGCGACAATGCGCATGACTGCTGAGCGAGGCGCTTCGGCCCAGGTTTGGACAGTTACCCGCGCCATGACCGTCACCTGGCCGTCCACGTGCTGCTGACCGAGATGCACTTCATCAATGCGCGCGCCGTCGAAAGCCTCCAGACGGATGTCTTTCCAAATTCCGATGGGAGGCAGCTGCGGGCCCCAATCCCAACCAAACTGGCAGGGTGCTTTGCGCAAATACGGGCCGCCCTGGATGGCTTGCGAAACGCCCGGCATGGGGCGGATGGCTTGCTGGGCAGCAGCAAAACGAACGGGGGAGGCAAAGCTGATCAGCAGTTGGTTTTCGCCTGTCTTGATCTGCGGCCTGACATCCCAACGATACTGCCGGAACATGTTCTCAGCGCGGCCAAGCTGCGTGCCGTTCAGGCTGACTGCCGCCAGCGTGTCCAGCCCGTCGCAAACCAACCAGACCTGCGGCTGACTTAAAAGTTCAGCGGCGGCCACAAAATGATAGCGATATTCCCAATCCGCTTCAGCCACCCACTGGACACGTTTCTCGTTATCCCCCACGAATGGGTCAGGAATGCGGCCCAACGCCAGTAAATCTGTATGCACGCCGCCGGGAACGCTGGCGGGCAGCCATTCTTGCGTGCCTGCCTGGCGGAACTGCCAGGAACCTGTCAAAGATTGAATCTGCATAAATTGTTTTCCTCTCAAAATGAGTTGTGATAAAGATGGTCCCGATCTGTGCACGGGATGGTCTTGTCTTTTTCTTCCGATCCAATAGAGCTTAATATCATTTCAACAAATCTGCGCTGGCTGTATTGGGCGGTCATGTTCGCGCGTTTTACAAAGGCGAGGCGGAATCTTGCCGCCTTACCGCAATCGTGAAAGATATTAACAGCTTGCGCTGGTACGTTTATTTGCTTGATTATATACCCTGTCATTCCCGAAAACAGGTCGCCTTGCCGTGGGGTGTGGGCAGAATTTCGGAGAAAATAGTTTTGGATTGTGTGAACACGGATTTTCTGCGTCACTGCCCCCATCTGAAATTTCCAGGAACTTTAATCACGAATTCCGCCCAGGAGAGCGATTTAACAGGATGGCTGGATAGGGCGGATAGAACAGGTCAAGACACAAGGTTTTTCCTTCCCATCCTGGATATCCTGTTAAAGTTTTTCAATGGAGGAACCTGTTCTTTTCAAAAGGTAATTATAAAAATGTGACAAAAAGCTATTGACTCGTATTGCCAATTGTGCTTTAATGTAACCGGTTACACGAGATATTCTATGACTCGCAAATCATCTTCTGTCACGATCCGAGACGTCGCTAAGCATGCTGCCATATCTGTGGCAACTGTCAGCCGTTTCATTAATCAGAAGGCACCCGTTTCGCAAGATGTAGCAGAACGCATACAACAGGTCATGTTGGATCTACATTACGTCCCACATGCCACCGCGCGCCTGCTGGCAACCCGGCAAACGAAAACCATTGGCCTGATTGTGCATAACATCCACACTGATTTTTTTGTGCCACTATTAACCGGGATTGAATCCGTCGTATCCAAGAACCAGTATAATTTATTAGTGGCAACCTATAAATCACCCGTGCGCAGGAACAGCCAGCCCCCCATCGGCGCCCATAATACTGACGGCATGTTGATTTTTGCCGACAGCTTGAGCGAAGAACACCTGACTCATTTAAGCCTGAATGACTTCCCGCTGGTATTGATCCACCGCACCCCACCAGCCAATTTAAAAATTCCATGTGTGACCGTTGAAAACAAAACCGCCACGCATAAAATCATCGATCACCTGATCGAGGTCCATAACCGCCGCGCGATTATTTTTCTGAACGGCCCGCATGAACAAGAAGATACGTGTTGGCGACAACAAGGCTATTGCGACTCGTTGGAAGCACATGGAATTCCCATCGATCAAAATTTGATCATGGATGGCGAGTTCAGCGGCGAAATTGCCTATGAAAAAATAAAAAAATTGATTGCCGAGAATAAAATTCCTTTTAACGCAATTTTTTCCGGCAATGATGATGCTGCCATTGGAGCGCTGACAGCCTTACAAGAAGCAGACCTGCGTGTTCCGGGAGATGTATCAGTCGTAGGGTTTGATGACTCGCGCCTGTCACCCTTCCTGAACCCACCTCTCACCACGGTGCGCGCGCCAACAACAGAAGTCGGGCGCTGCGCTGCAAATCTGCTCTTCAATTTGATCAATAACCAGCTGGTTGAACCAATAACGCTGCTCCCCACTGAAATAACCATTCGCAGATCCTGTGGCTGCATGCCAGCAGCAGCCGCCAATTGACTCAAAAGGAGGTGGTTTTCCGAGCCCAAAAACGCCAAATGATTTTTCTGAAACAAACCAAGTTTCGCACCCATTCAAAAAGAGGAGAAATTTCGCTATGAAAAAAATGTTATTTGTCACCAGCCTGCTGATCATCGCATCGATGCTGCTGGCTGCCTGCGGCGCCCCCGCCACAACAGCTGCCCCCGCTGCTACTGCGGTCCCCGCTACAGCAGTCCCTGCTGCTACTGACGTCCCCGCTCCTACCGCGGTTCCCCCAACCGCAGTTCCCCCGACTGCCGCGCCTCTCAAACCAGGCGATCCACTGCCCCGCACTGAGACCCTGTACTTCAATGGGCAGCAGTGGGGCGCGGTTGTTTGTTGGAACCCATACGCCAGCAACTGCAACAATGCCATGGCTATCAGCCAGCAGGACAACGCCCGCGCTACCATGTTCGAAACCCCATACCTGTACAACATGCTCGATGGCAAGCAGTATCCTCTGCTCGCTGACGGCCCGTTTGCCTGGGATGCCGGCGTTACCACGATCACCTTCAAGCTCAAAGCTGCCGCCAAGTGGAGCGATGGTACCCCGGTGACCGCCGAAGACGTTGCCTACACCTGGGCGACCAATGCCAAGTACGCAACTGGCGTCGGCAGCGGCAATAAAGACTTCATTGACACCATCACCGCTGTTGATACCCTGACCGTTGCAGTCAAAGCCAAATTGGGCAAAGACGGCAAAGCTGTCAATCCTCTCGAAGTCGCTCACTTCCTGAGCAACAACTATGTTATGCAGAAGGCTTGGACCCAGAAACTGGAAGCACGCACCGGCAGCGACGCCACCAAACTGATGGCTGATACCGCTGAAGATGTCGTTTACTCCGGCCCATATCACAAGTTCTTCACCGACGACACCAAGGTCGTCATGGTTCGTGATGACAAGTACTGGGGTCAGGATGCTTCCATGTGGGGCAAACTGCCAGTTCCCACCTACCTCGCGCATACCATCTTCAAGGATAATGCCGCCGGTACAACCGCTTTGCAGGCTGGTGAAGTAGATGTCAGCCAGCAGTTCAACTCCAATGTTCAAGATTTCTGGCTCAAGCAAAACCTGCCCATCTCCACCTACCTGCCCGAGGCCCCCTACGGCATTGGCGCCAGCCTCCCAACCGCCTTCTTCAACCCGAAGTCCTACGGTTTGGACCAACTTGCAGTTCGCAAAGCGATCGCCATGGCGGTTGACTATCCCACCATCATTGCCAACGCGATGACCAACCAGTCCGCCACCTTCGCCCAGGTTCCACGATCTCTGATGAACCCGACCGCTGGCGAACAGGCTATGTATGACCAGGCCGCCGTCAAAGATTTGCAGTGGATTGGCAATGACATCGAAGGCGCCAAGAAACTTCTGGATGACGCTGGAATTAAAGCCGGCGCCGATGGCTGGCGCACTTACAAGGGCAAGAAACTGACCTACGTCGCCACCTGCCCGAATGGCTGGTCCGACTGGCAAGCTGCCATTGAAATCGTTGCTGCCGCCGGTAAGGCGATCGGCATTGACATCACCACCAACTACCCCGAATGGTCCGTTTACCAGACCGTTGTCACCAAGTCAGATGCACCACTGCCTGCCGGCTACGACATCTTCATGATGTGGAGTGACGGCGCTGGCCCGACCCAACCCTGGAGCCGCATCCGCCATTTGATGAGCTCTGAATGGAATGGTCAGGCGAGCAACTGGAACGGTAACTGGGGCCAATACAGCAATCCTGCTGCCGATGCTTTGATCAAATCGATCCCCACCGAAACCGATCCCGCCAAGGTGAAGGCTGCCTACACTGAATTGGTCAAGATCTATCTGACCGACGTGCCCTCCTTCACACTCATGTACCGCCCGCAAGCCTTCCACACTGTCAACGAGAGTGTTTGGACAAACTTCCCGCATGATGGTGATGGAACCACCCCGCCCGTCCCGCCGCTCGATCTGACTGACGGCTGGAGCATCGCCGGTCTCTATAACCTGACCCTGGTTAAGTAAACTGTAATGAATCAAAATAACAGCCATGTTCCGCAAACCGGGGCATGGCTGTTATTCTAATATGCAGGTGACAGTGCCGGACAATAATTACGCTTCGTGATGGCGAGGCGTGTTTTCCACACTGGGGCAATCTCCACAAAACCGGTAAAATTTAGTCTATGAATATGCCTGGGTCAAACATTTTGTCTATCGCCTTTTTGGTATAATACCAGGTATATTCTCGAGGAGGTGCTGCATTGAAAGGATACCGAAAGTATTTTCTGAACAAATTGCTTTGGTTCTTGGTCACCTTTGTTTTCGCGTTCATCCTGAATTTCACTCTGCCACGCTTGATGCCGGGCGACCCGGTGGCGACCATCGTATCAAGGCTTGCCCAGGGCATGAGCAATGCGACCGGTGTCCAAAAGATCTACCAGCAATATACAGATCTGTTTGGAACCAACAAACCCATGTACGAACAGTTTTTCATCTATGTAAATAATGTTGCGCATGGTGATTTCGGTTTCTCTTTCAGCCAATATCCCAGAACGGTGGCGGACGTTCTTAAAACTTCCATCTGGTGGACAATCTGTCTACAATTCCCGGCGATCATCGTCGGCTGGCTGATCGGGAACACACTCGGCGCCCTGGCAGCTTATCTTAAGGGCGGCTTTGATAAAGTTCTGATGCCCGTCAGTATTTTTGTGAGTAACTTTCCGGCTTTTGGGATGGCTGTCATTTTAATGGTTATTTTTGGGGTCAATTTAAAATGGTTCCCCACCTCGGGCGGATATGGGTTTGACTTAATTCCCAGCTTCACCTGGTCATTTATGTGGTCCGTGATTGTCCATTACCAACTACCGTTCTGGTCGATCGTTTTGATCGCGATTGGCGGACAGGCCATCGGCATGCGCTCCATGGCTATCTATGAATTGAATGCCGATTATGTCAAATACAGCCGCTTCCTGGGGATCAAAGATAACAAGATCGTCGGTTATGTCTTTCGGAACGCCATGCTTCCGCAAATCACCGGACTGGCGTTATCGGTCGGCACCATGGTCGGCGGCGCGCTGGTAGCAGAGATCATCTTCAGTTATCCAGGGTTGGGCACCACCCTTCTGCACAGCGTCCAGGGACAGGATTATCCACTGATCTCGGCCTCCACCATGATCATTACCATCATGGTCTTGTTCGCGAACTTTGCCATTGAACTCATTTATGGCATTATTGACCCGCGCATCAAAGCGGCGCAGTCAGATTAAGCGGAGATGAGGCCATGAAACATACTCTTCAACAAATCTTTCACTCCGGCAAATTTTTGGTTGGTTTTTCCATTTTTGTCGCCCTGCTGCTGTTTGTGTTCTTCTATCCGCTGTTCATCAAAGATGCGCCCCTGACGATCATCGGGCAGGGCACTTTCTTCCCGCCTGGCATCTATGTCAGCGCCTATGACAGCATTAATTCCCCCACCACCTATACTCTTAATCTGGCGAATGCTGGTGACAAGCGAATTGACGCCAAATTGGGTGACCAGGAACGCCAGGATATTCATGATTGGCTTGTGGCAGATGGGGTTGCAGCCGATCAAATTGACGTCAAAGACACGATAAAACTCCTGGATCAATGGAAGCAGTATTATGATCCCAAGAAAAATGTCCCCGGGATGACCTTTGCCAAGCAGCGCTACTATCAAAGGCTCAACACCTCGCTCCAGGGGCTGCTCTTAACCGATGGGGCCATCATTGCCGCCAATGATCCGGCGACAGGTGGTTTGGTGCAGACAGGCGCCGTCAAACAGGCTGATTATGTGAATATCGGCCAGGTTCAGAACGTGCGCGTGCTGCCGCTTGGAACCGATAACTTCGGGAGAGATGTACTGACCGAGCTGGTGGCCGCCACCAAAGTATCCCTGCAAATCGGTCTGGTCGCCGGTATCATCGCGACCCTGATCGGTCTGACGCTGGGATTGCTGTCGGGCTATATCGGCGGCCTGGTGGATGACTTCATCATGTTCATCACCAATCTTTTCACCGTCATCCCCGGCTTCGTGTTGTTGATCTTGATTTCATTCAGCCTCGGGCAAGATAAACGCGGCGCCATCACCGTCGCGGCAGTGATCGGGCTTACCTCCTGGGTCTGGACGGCCAGGGCGGTGCGCTCACAAGTGATGTCACTGCGCAACCGCGACCATGTCAATCTGTCGAAGCTGTCCGGGCACTCGATCGTACACATCATCCTGAACGATATCCTGCCATACATCGCTTCATACGTTGTCATGGCGCTGATCCTGCAGATTTCATCGGGGATCCTGGCGGAAGCCGGGTTATCGATCCTGGGTTTGGGCCCCAGAACGACCGAAACGCCAACCCTGGGTTTGATGATGAACTGGGCGATGATCTACCAGGCCCAGATTCTGGGCAAATGGTGGGCGTACTTCCCTGTGCTCGTCACCATCGCGCTGATCACATTCTCGATGAACTTGATGAATACGGGCCTCGACCAGGTATTCAACCCGGCATTAAGGGACTAGGTGATTGATATGTCAAAAGTAATGTTAGAGGTTAAAGAACTAACTACAAAATATATCACCCGGTTCGGAGAAGATGTCTACGCGGTTGACCACGTTTCATTGAAAGTTGAAGAAGGAAAATCGCTGGGCATTGCGGGAGAATCCGGCTGCGGAAAATCGACGCTGGCGCTCAGCCTGATGGGCTATTACTTCGCTCCACTGCACTACACCAGCGGCGAGATCATCATCAACGGGCGCAACATCACCAAACTGGACCCGGATGATGTTCGAAAATCGGTATTGGGGACGGAGATTGCTTATATTCCGCAGGCCGCCATGAACGCGCTCAACCCCACCCAGAAGGTCATCAACATTATTGAGGATGTTGTTAAAGCGCATGATTCGAGTAAAAACAAAAAAGATATTTACGATCTTGCCAAAAAATCCTTTGAAGTGTTGGGCCTGCCCGCGGAAGTATTGCAAAAATACCCGGTTGAACTTTCGGGCGGCATGAAACAGCGCACCGTGATCGCCATCTCTGTGATCCTGGGCCCCAAAGTGCTGATCGCCGATGAGCCTTCCTCCGCCCTGGACGTGACCTCACAGAAGATGGTCATCAAGATGCTGCGGAACCTGATGGAAAATGGTTACGTAAAATCGATGATCTTCATCACACATGAGCTTCCCCTGCTTTACAACGTGACCGATGACATCATGGTCATGTACGCAGGTCAGATCCTGGAAAAAGGCAGCGCCAAGGAAGCCGTGTTTGACCCGCTGCACCCCTATTCCAAGGGCCTGATGGGTTCGATCATTGTGCCTGAAGCAGGTCTGCGGGATGTCAAACTGACCGCCATTCCTGGCGTGCCGCCCAATCTGAAGAAGCCACCGGCTGGCTGCCGGTTTGCCGAACGCTGTAAATACGTCCGCCCGGAATGCAAGGCTTCTGTGAATCTTCATGAGCTTGAAGGCGGACGCGCTTACCGCTGTGTTTATTCGGAAGACGAACTGCGGGAGGCTTATAAAAATGGCCACTGAAAAAAAATCATGCCTGAGCGGATCAGGGCTTACCAAGGTATTTGGGTTTGGCCGCCAGAGAACTGTCGCGGTTGATCATGTGGATTTCGATTTCTACGAGGGCGAAATCATCTCAATTGTGGGTGAATCGGGCAGCGGCAAGACCACACTGGCGAAGATGCTGCTGGGTTTGATCAGCACCACGGAAGGTGATGTTTACTTCCAGGGGCAAAAACGCGATATCAGCTCTCAGAAAAAGAAGCAGGAATACTGGAAGAGCACCCAGGCTATCTTTCAGGATCCGTTCTCTTCATACAATATATTTAATAAGGTCGATGCCGTCTTGTTGGATTGTATTCACATGCGCGGCGGTCGAAAACTTCCGTACGCGAAAAAAGTGGAATTGATGGCGGAAGCGTGCAGCTTTGTCAACCTGAAGTTCGAGGAATTGACCAACAAGTATCCCTTTGAGCTTTCCGGCGGACAGATGCAGCGCTTGATGATCGCCCGCATTTTCCTCTTGAAGCCAAAAATCCTGCTGGCGGATGAGCCCACCTCGATGATTGACGCCTGTTCACGCGCCACCATTCTCGAATTGCTCAAGCAGCTGCGGGATGAAACCGGCATGACGCTTATTTTCATCACCCATGATATTGGCCTGGCGTATTATGTTTCTGACAGCGTGTATATCATGGAGCATGGGAAAATTGTCGAACACGGCTCTGCCGATGAAGTGATTCTGCACCCCAAAGAGACCTATACCCAACGCCTGATCAATGATGTGCCCAAGATCTACGAGGAATGGGATCTCTCCACGGTCTAGTGCAGCACAGGCTGGGGTGTTGCAATAAGTTGGAATACTAAGATTACACCCATCGATTCCGCCGGTTTCACAGATTTTAAAGCCACGATCTTTAAATCTGTGTCATCGGCGGAATAATCTTGACAAAGCAGCGGCTTCGATCTGTCATTTGTAGTAGCGGCGCTCTCCCGCGTGGCAACATCGTGCCCGAACTTGGGTATCTCATCTTCATCTACCGAATCGCCCGCTGGGATGATACCGCCCAGCGAGCGAGATCGTCACGCCACGGAAAGCACGCGCCTCGCGATGACCGCGAATACCTTCGTGCTCTTGTGCCTTCGCGGTTCATTCGCCCTTCCTTTAAAAGGTAACCATCCTTGAACACACTCCGTAAAAATCGTAAAATCAGCCTGGTCATTCTGGCCTACATCGCATTCATCGCACTCGGCATGCCAGACGGACTGTTAGGAGTAGCCTGGCCATCGATCCGGATAAACTTTTCCATTCCGCTGGATGCGATTGGAATACTGCTTGCTGCTTCGGTGCTTGGTTACATGACTTCCAGCTTCCTGAGCGGCCCCCTGATTGCGCGGATGGGCGTCGGCAGCGTTCTGGCCGCCAGCTGCGCACTGACCGGGGCCGGCCTGCTTGGCTACACCCTGGTACCGGTTTGGTGGATGATGGTTCTGCTGGGCATCGTGGCAGGTTTGGGAGCCGGCGCGATTGATGCCGGACTCAACACCTATGTCGCCTCCCATTTTGGCGAGGGCCTGATGCAATGGCTGCACGCCAGCTATGGCATCGGCGTGACCCTGGGCCCAATCATCATG
The DNA here is from genome assembly GCA_903846015.1 of uncultured Anaerolineae bacterium. Taxonomy (GTDB): domain Bacteria; phylum Chloroflexota; class Anaerolineae; order Anaerolineales; family Villigracilaceae; genus UBA5195. The sequence goes on from CAIMZS010000597.1 coordinate 25,660, forward strand.
ACCATCGCCCTGAGCACACTAAATTCATGGCGGCTGGGCTACCGGGTGGTCAGTGGCTTCCAATTTGTGCTGGCAGCCTGTTTCTTACTGACCCTGGCAATGTGGAATCAAAAAGATGCCTCAACCGGCAGCGACGAACCCAAACGTTTGACTGATTACAAAACGCCCATGGGCGAAACACTGCGCCAACCCAGGGTATGGTTAAGCGCGCTGCTGTTTTTTCTCTATGTCGGCGCCGAATCTTCACTGGGAACCTGGACCTATAGCCTGCTGATTGGGACACGCGGCATAAGCCCGGCTGTGGCAGGGCTGTGGGCTGGCAGTTACTGGGCCACCTTTACGGTGGGCCGGATGGTGGCGGGCGTATTTGCCAAACGGGTTGGAATCAATCGCCTGGTGCAGGGCGGCCTGGTGGGAGCCGTTTTGGGCGCGGCTTTGCTGGGCTGGAACCCATTCCAGGCCTCCAGCCTGCTGGCTGTGGCGTTGATCGGTTTTGCCATTGCCCCCATTTTCCCGGCCTTGATGTCGGGCACCAGCCAGCGGGTGGGGCCGCACTTTGCCGCCAATACCATTGGGCTGCAAATGGCCGCGACCGGCTTTGGTACAGCGGTCATCCCCGGTTTGATCGGGGTATTTGCGCGCCGAAGCTCCATGGAAATCATTCCAATATGCTTAACCGTTGTGTTTGCGACCCTGCTGGGGGTTTATCTTCTGACTGTCAACTCGGAAGCCAAAGCATAGACACACTTCCCCGTCACAAAACAGGAACCCGCTGCCTATCCGAAAATTGCTGCCAAATGAAACCCGGTACCTTATCCATAATGAGGATAAAATAGGGTAGTGATCCATAAAATCCCCCACGCCCTGACGGATACCATGACCTTTCGCGAACGACTGGGTGCAATCGAACGAATACCCCTGGCCGAGTACCCAACTCCGCTTGAGCAGCTCCCGCGCCTGAGCGCCGAACTGGGACGCCCGGTCTACGTCAAGCGCGATGATGGCCTGGGCCGAGCACTGGGCGGGAACAAAACCCGCAAACTGGAATACCTGCTGGCAGATGCGCGGCGTAAAGGCCATCAAAAAATCGTCACCTTTGGCGGGCTGCAATCCAACCACGCCCGCCTGACAGCCGCGGCAGCCAACCGGCTGGGCATGCAGACCCACCTGTTCTACTTCGAGAAGCGCCCCACTCAACTGGCCGGCAACCTGGTCATCAACAAACTGCTCGGCGCCAACATGCACTTCATCCCATTGGGCGGCAATGGCATGAGCATCGAAACCACCATCCGGCTCGTCCGGTTGGTTTCAGTGTGCATGCTGGGACGCAGTTACTTCATCCCGGTGGGCGGACACAACGCCTTGGGAGGCCTGGGTTATGTGCGCGCGGCGCTGGAGATTGACGAACAGGCACGCGCAGCGGGAATCGCGCAAGCCCATCTGATCCTGGCAGCCGGCTCCGGCGGGACACTCTCCGGCCTGATGGCCGGGCTGGCCCTGTGCGGCTCGCAGCTGAAACTGTTGGGAATCGATGTCGGCAAACTGTGGAAAGGCTTCCCCGCCTCCATCGCCAGCCTGGCCAACGAAATCGGCTCACAGCTCGGCCAGCCGCTTTCATTCACCGCCCAACAGGTGCCGCTGATCGAATCGACTTACGTCGGCCCCATCTACGGCAGCCCATCCGAGCAAGGAAACATAGCTATGCGCACACTGGCACAGCTCGAAGGGCTGCTGCTTGACCCGGTTTATACCGCCAAAGCCTTCGCCGGGCTGCTGGGGGAACACGCCAAGGGTCATCTCGGCCAGCGCACCCCGCTCATCTTCCTGCACAGCGGTGGTCTGCCAGCCTTGTTTGCTTTCGAGGCCGGCTCGCTGCTTAACAAGGCGAGCGGCTTAAAATGAGCGTCCCTGATAACAGCGAATACCCCGCCCTGATGCGCATCCTATCCCGCCCGCGCCCATCCGGCAGCAAAGCAGAACGTGAAACCCTGAGCGCCTTGCAGGATTGGCTGCAAACCCACGCGATCCCGCATCGATTGCAAGCCTTCAGCCTGTATCCCTATTTTTTCATTTGCATTGGTATATGGATGATCTGCTCGTACAGCCTTTTGGCGCTGGCAGTCTGGCTGCGTTGGGGTTGGGCCGCCAGCCTGATCGCCGTATTCGCAATCCTGGGAGGCCTGCTGGATACCACCCTGGATATTCCACTGGTCACCTGGCCCGGGCGAACCATGGGACACAACCTGCTGATGGAATTTGGGCCTACCGCCCCAGATGGTGAGCCACCGCAGAACGCCGAGGCAGTCTCAGAACTGGTGATTTCGGCCCATTACGACAGCAAAACCGAATTACTCGACCATACCATCCGGACATTTTTCGTGAAGAACTTGCGCATCGGCATCGCCCTGGCAGTAATTTTGGGGCTGATCGCACCGCTGGAACGTTTTCTCGCACCCACCCTGGCGCGCCAGGTCCACACCCTGGCCGTTTTTCTGACCCTGCCGCTGCTGCTGCTGACGTGGGGACTGGGGCTTAATCTGAGCATAAAACTGCCTGAAAGAATGCCCAGCCTGCAAAGCCAGGGCGCGGTGGATAACGGCGCCGCCTGCGCCATCCTGTTGGGATTGGCCCAACGCGTCCAGGCCGGCGAAGTCCAGCTCAACAACACCCACCTGACGCTGGCCTTGTTTGGCGGCGAAGAGGTAAACATGCAAGGCTCGCGCGCCTTCGTGAACAGCCGCGCATGGCCGCCCAGCTCGAAGGCGCTCAACCTGGAAATCATGGCGCAGGATGGGGTTTATGCCACCTGGCAGCAAGACGGCACCGCCCTCAAGCTGTTAGTCACCGACCCAACCCTGAACCAGGCCATCACCGAAGCCGTTCTGAGCGTCACCGGGACACTCCCGCACCCGGCCGGGCCGATCAATTCGGACGGCTATTCCTTCCTGCGTGCCGGCATTCCCGCCACCACCCTGGGGACATTCGACATCCAGCTTCAGGCGCGCGGTTTTCACCGGCCCAGCGACAACCTGTCACGTGTGCAAATGAACCGTCTGCCCGAAGCCGTCGAAGTGCTGGAGCAATTTATCCGGAAGATGGATGAGACAAACGGTTAACAAGAGCGCAAGAGCGGACCCCCTCCCGGCCTCCCCCATTTGGAGAACACAAATGGGGGAGGGGAAGGTCGGCTTTGCCTCCCCCATTTTCAAAGACCGAAAATGGGGGAGGCAAAGCCGACCTTCCCCTCCCCCATTTGTGTTCTCCAAATGGGGGAGGCCGGGAGGGGGTCGCTCTTGCGCTCTTGTTAACCGTTTGTCTCATCCATCTTCCGGATAAATTGCTCCAGCA
>CAIMZS010000598.1 GCA_903846015.1 uncultured Anaerolineae bacterium
AACTGGTAGGCGCGGCAGTGCTGCTGGCGTCCGACGCGGCCAGCTACATCACCGGCGAGTGCATTGCCGTGGATGGCGGCTTCCTCTGCTCCGGCGTCAACCAATAGGACCAGCCATGCGCGCTTTTGTGATCGAATCTGGCACACCGAACGTGGTTGTCACCAAACTTGAACATAAGCTTGGTATCCGCTGTTCGGATACCGCCTCGATTTCATTGGATGGCACACGCGTTCCTTTCGATCATATTCTCGGCAGTCCAACGGTTGAAAAGACAACGACTGGCTTCAAGGGCGCAATGGCGACTTTCGACGCCACGCGTCCATTGGTGGCAGCCACAGGCATTGGGGTCGCACGCGCTGCGCTGGAGGAAGTTAAAAAAATGCTGGCAGAGCAGGGTGTCACCATTCGTTATGGACTGCCTCGCCAAAAACTGACATCCATCGAGCGGGATGTGATCGATATGGAGATCATGGTTAAATCAGGCTGGTTGATGGTGTTGAAAGCGGTTTGGATGGCAGATAACAAACAATCCAATGCGCTCGAGTCTTCGATGAGCAAGGTAAAGGCTGGCGACATTGTCACCAAAGTGACTCAAAAGGCGGTCGAGATCATGGGACCTCTGGGTTACAATCGCGATTCTCTGCTCGAAAAGTGGTTCCGCGACGCCAAGATCACGGATATTTACGAGGGAACCGGTCAGATCAACCGCCTGGTGGTGGCGCGCCAGGTGCTTGGATATTCAGGCGCGGAATTACGTTGAGGTGTTTTTATAGAAATGAAGGAAACAACCGAAATGCTGTTTCCTTCATTTGTTTGTTTGTCCTTCAGAACCTTAACAATATTAAATGCAGCACAAGAGATGTTTTTGTAAACAGGTGATCGGTTCGAATATTTGTGGCATACTTGAGTCATAAGAGGTAAATATGTCGACATTATTCGCGGAACAAATGCTGGTATTGTTTCTGATCCTGGCCTTAGGATCGTGGCTGGGAACGCTGACCATCAAGCGAATTTCATTGGGCACTGCCGGAGTGTTGTTTGTGGCGCTGGTGTTTGGTCATTTTGGGATGGTTGTCCCCAAAGTCATCATGGATCTTGGACTGTTGTTATTTGTATATTCGGTCGGTTTGCAGGCTGGCATGCGCTTTTTTCGCACTTTTCGCAGCCTGGGAATTCGCTTCATTATTATCGCATTTTCCACTGTCCTGGCGGGCGCACTGGTCACCTGCCTGGTGGCCTGGATCTGGAAACTCCCCTTCGATCTGGCTACGGGCCTTTTTACGGGCGCGTTGACCTGCACCCCGGCGTTGGCTGCAGCAATTGACAGCGTCAATCGCCTGGCGGTGGGAAACAGTGCCCAGGTTTCGGTTGGCTATGGGATTGCTTACCCATTCAGCATGGTTGGTGTCGTGCTGTTGGTCCAGCTGCTGCCCAGGTTATTAAAGCGCGATTTGAAGGCAGAGGAAGCACGTTGGCGCGAGGAACAAGCCCGCGAAATGCCCGGGATTGTTGCCCGGCAGTTTCGTATTACCAATCCTAATGTCGATGGAAAACTGGTGAGCGAACTGGATCTGCATCGTTTGAGCACGGTTAATATTTCCAGGATTAAGCGCGGGGACAAGGTTTTTGCTGCCACTCCTGGTACGCGGATGCAGCTTTGGGATGTCGTCATGGTGGTCGGCCAGGAATTGGAAGTAGCCAAGATGTCTTTCTTGCTGGGCGAAGCCACAGAAACCAGGATGGATGTCAACGCTGATGTCAAAAGTGTCGATGTTTACGTCAGCGAAACTTCGCTGGCCAGTAAGAAACTCATGAACCTGAAATTATTTGAGCGTTACACGGTTGTGATCACGCGCATACGCCGCCAGGGCCTGGAGATCACCCCCACTGGAACGGCTACGTTGGAAATCGGTGACAGCCTGCGGGTGGTGGGCGAATCGGCTGCGGTGGATGAATTTGTCCGGGTCGTTGCTGGCAAGCCTGCCCGGGCGGATGAGACCCAGATGGTGACTTTTTTGGTTGGGTTGGTTCTTGGCGTGGTGTTGGGAAATATCGCAATCCCCATGCCCAATGGGCTGGATCTGCGGCTTGGAAATGCGGGAGGCGTTTTCCTGGTAGGGTTGGTGATCGGGCATTTTGGCAAGATCGGTAATTTTCGTTTGTGGGTTCCACCGGCGGCACGCAATATCACCCGTGAACTTGGCCTGATGCTATTCCTGGCAGGGGCGGGAACGAATGCAGGTGGGCAGTTGGTACAGGAAATTCAGCTGCGTGGCTGGAGCCTGGTCTTTGCGGGTTTGTTGATCTCTGCGGTGACGGTACTGGTTGGTCTGGTGTTGATGCTGCCAGTCTATCGTATGACCACTCTGTCAACACTTGGAGCCTTGTGCGCTTGTATGACCAACCCGCCTGGTCTTGGCGCCGCGCAATCGCAAGCAGAAACTGATCTGCCAACGGTTTCGTATGCAAGTATTTTTCCGGCGGCGCTGATATTCAAGATTTTGCTGGCGCAAGTGTTGGTGGAAGTTTTGAGTAAAATTTTATAACCCGTCTCACTTTCCGGTGGTATCAGACCGGAACCTTAAAAGGAGCAGACATGAAGTATCAAATTCATCGCGCAGTAGTCATCGGAGCCGGGACCATGGGCGCAGCGATTGCGGCTCATCTGGCCAACACCGGCGTTCCTGTCACACTGTTAGACATTGTTCCGCCCACGCCAATGGCTGGGTCGGCTTCGAAGGAAGCGCGCAATAAAATCGTTAACGACGGCCTGGAAAGGGCTAAAAAATCCCGCCCGGCTTCATTTTTCTCGTCAGACCAGTTTGCGCTGGTGAAAACCGGCAATCTTGAAGATGATTTTGATGTTATCGCGGGTGCAGATTGGGTCATCGAGGTTATCATCGAGAGTCTTAAGCACAAGCAGGACTTGATGGCGCGTATTGACACGATCCGCAAGCCGGGGGCTATCATTTCCAGCAATACATCGGGTATTCCGCTTAAGGATATCGCCGCCGGGCGTTCAGATGATTTCAAGAAGCATTTCCTGGGCACACATTTTTTCAATCCGCCGCGTTATTTGAAGTTGTTGGAGATTATTCGTACGGATGATACTCTGCCGGAAGTGGTGGAATTTGTCTCCCATTTTGGCGAATATCGTTTGGGGAAGGGGATTGTCTCGTGTAAAGATACGCCCAACTTTATTGGGAACCGCATCGCTTTTGGAACGGGCGCTTTTGGGCTGCATTACTTCCTGAAAAATAATTACACGGTGGATGAAGTGGATGCTGTTACCGGGCCGACCATGGGGCACCCCAAGACAGCCACCTTCCGGCTGATTGATCTGGTTGGTATTGATGTCTGGCAGCATGTCGGCAAAAACCTGGCGGTGGGCATCCCGTACGATACCTATGTCATGCCTTACTTGCAGGATGAGAGGGTCAATGGTCTGGTCAACGGAATGGTGGAGAGGGGTTGGTTGGGGAATAAAACCAAGGTTGGTTTTTATAAAGAGGTCAGGACGGAGCACGGCAAAGAATTCTGGTCGCTTAATTTGGAAACACTGGCGCACGAGGCTCCTAAGAAGGTGCGGTTTGAGTCGATTGGCAAGGTCAGGGAAATTGAGTCATTGGGAGAGCGTTTGAAGGCGCTGATGAAGGAGACAGATCGTGGAGCGTTATTGGTCAAGGCGCTGACACTGCAGAGCTTCCAATATGCTTCTGCCATCATCCCGGAAGTGTCCGATACCGGCAAGCCGGTTGATGATGCCGTTCGCTGGGGCTTTGGTCACGAGGCCGGGCCGTTCGAGATTTGGGATATGCTGGGCGTTGGCGGAATGGTCGAGTTGATGAAAACGGAAGGATTTGCGCCCGCCGACTGGGTGGAAGCGATGTTAAACAACGGTTACGAGACCTTCTACCAGTATTCCGGCGATCAGAAAATTGGCGTATATGATGTTGCCAAACACAGATATGTTCCGATTACCCGCCCGCGAGGCATGGTGTTGTTGAAGGATCAAAAGGTCATCAGCCAGAATGCCGGCGCGACTTTGTATGATATGGGCGATGGCGTGGCTGGAGTCGAATTTCATACCAAGATGAATGCGCTCGATGATGATATCTTCAATATCACCATTGAGGCGCTTGACCGGGTGGAAAAAGATTTTGACGGATTGGTGATTGGCAGCGAGGCTGATAACTTTAGCGCGGGCGCCAATCTATTCATGGTGGTGGTGGGTGCACAGCAGGGTATGTGGGATACTTTGGATGAGGCAATTCGCAAGCTGCAAGGTTTGAACATGCGCATGCGCTACTGCCCAAAACCGGTCGTGGTGGCGCCTGCAGGCCTGGCGCTGGGCGGCGGTGCCGAGGTAACCATGCATGCTTCGCGAGTGGTGGCGCACAGCGAACTCTACATCGGTTTGGTGGAGATGGGTGCCGGGGTCATTCCGGCGGGCGCCGGCACAAAGGAGCTGCTGCGACGCATTGTCAACCCGCCCATGCGTACTCAAAACGCTGATGCCCTTCCGTATCTTCAGCGTGTTTTTGAGCAGATTGGGCTAGCCAAGGTGGCTACTAGCGCAGAGGAGGGCCGGCAGGCGGGTTTCCTGGGCAAGGCTGATAGGATCATCATGCACCGCGAACACTTGTTGACCGAGGCCAAGAGGGAAGTTTTACATCTGGCCGCCACAGGCTATGTCCCGCCTGCCCCTGAGCAGGTCTATGCGGCTGGGCGTGATGCGCTGGCGGCGCTGCGGGTCGGAATTCACATGATGGCTGAGGGCAAGTACATCACCCAGTATGAGAAGATTATCGCTGGTAAGCTGGCGTACGTGATGACTGGTGGAGAACTGAGCCGGCCAACCTGGGTAAGCGAGCAGTACATCCTTGACCTGGAGCGCGAGGCTTTCCTGAGCCTGTGCGGAAATGAAAAAACGCAGCTGCGTATGTGGAATCTTTTGCAAACCGGTAAACCATTGCGCAATTAGGAGCTAGAAATGAATATTCGTGATGCAGTGATTGTTTCAGCCGCTCGCACGGCTGTAGGAAAATCAAAACGAGGCGGGCTTGCCACCGTCAGACCGGATGAACTGGCTGCCGAGGTGATCAAGGATTTGCTCAGGCGTACACCTGGGCTGGATCCTGCCGAAGTGGAAGATGTCATCCTTGGCTGCGCTTTTCCAGAAGGTGAGCAAGGCTTAAATATGGCGCGTACCGTTGCGCTGCGGGCGGGTCTTCCATATACTGTTAGTGGTGAGACTATCAACCGGTATTGCTCTTCAGGGTCGCAGTCGATTGCTCATGCGGCTTTTGCCATTATGACCGGGCAAATGGAAATTGCCATCGCGGGTGGGGCCGAATCGATGAGCCTGGTGCCGATGACGGGTAACAAGTTTGCCCCGAATGCTTATTTTGCTGCAGAAGATCCCGCTGCTTATACCAGCATGGGGCTGACCGCAGAAAATGTGGCTGAGAAATACAATGTCAGCCGCGAAGATCAGGATGCCTTCGCTGTGCGCTCGCATCAGAAGGCCAACGCCGCGGTAACCTCCGGGCTGTTTGACCCGGAAATTGTTCCGATCGATGTGCAGGTGGTTGAATTTGTGAATGATATGCCAGGTATTCGCAAGTTTACGGTGAAGCGTGACGAGGGTCCGCGCACAGATACGACCCTGGATGCGTTGTCCAAGTTGAAACCAGCTTTTAAGGAAGGCGGGACTGTGACGGCTGGCAATTCATCGCAGACGTCTGATGGCGCAGCCGGGGTGGTGATCATGTCTGCTGAAAGGGCTGAAAAGCTGGGGCTGAAGGCGCTGGCGCGTTTTGTGTCGTTTGCAACGGGCGGCGTCCCGGCGGATTTGATGGGGATTGGCCCGATAGCAGCCATTCCCAAGGCGCTGAATCTTGCTGGTCTGGCATTGGCGGATATCGACCTGGTGGAGCTCAACGAGGCTTTTGCAGTCCAGTCGTTGGCGGTCATGCGTGAGCTTGGAATGGATCAGGAAAAGGTCAATGTCAACGGCGGAGCGATTGCGCTCGGGCATCCGCTCGGGTGCACTGGTGCGAAACTGACCACGCAGTTGATCTATGAAATGGGCCGCCGTAAATCAAAGTATGGCATGGTTTCGATGTGCATAGGCGGAGGCATGGGCGCCGCCACCATCTTCGAAAACTTGCAATTTTAAAGATTGATCATCAACCAAACCGAGGAGAATATTTATGCCACTAACTGTTGCTGACTTAATGACCAAGATGCCGGGGGCATTTGTCCCGGAAAAGGCCCTGGGGCTGGATGTTGTTTTACAGTTCAAGTTTTCGGGTGCTGAACCGGGTGAATGGTATGCGGAAATCAAGGATGGCAAGGTGAATGTTCAGCAGGGCGCTCATCCCAGTCCGAAGATGACGCTTTCAGCCGATTCGGAAGATTATGTTAAACTGTTCACTGGTCAGCTTGATCCGATGCAGGCCTTCATGGGTGGGAAGCTGAAATTGTCAGGTGATTTGAACCTGGCGATGAAGATGACGCAGTTCTTTAAGATGCGGTAATTCTTCTCTTGATGTCAGGATCGGAATGCAGCCATCGGAAATTAGAAAATTTCCGATGGCTTGTTTAATGGAAGTACAAATGCTAGACCAGGCACTCTTGCGAGAATTCAACCAATGTTATAATACTGGTTTGTATTTTATAGTACTATTTAATCGTTTGTTGGATAATATTGGTAATGATCAGGAATATTTTCTAAATATGGACTGGTATTGGTTAATAACTGGTAGGTCCTGTAATTTTTGATAATAGAGATTGTTTGACTGAACTTTGACTATACTCAAGTCCAGTGACAGAGAAAATTCCCCATTATAAAATTTTAGGTCGGATAGTCTGGTAAAATTTTTTAGATCTATAATTAATAGAATGGAGTGCCAAATGGAACAACCCGCTGGCAATGTCGAAGGAAAACTTGCTTTTTCAGAGGTGATGACAGTCCACGATCTGGCGATATATTTGAAAATGAGCGACGTAAAAATTTACCGAATGGCGCGGCCGGAAAGCTTCCGGTTATCTGTATAGGTAAGATCTGGCGTTTAAAAAAAAGATATGGTGGATAACTGGTTGTTGCAGCATACAATATTTGAATTTGATGTGGTATAAAAAAACAGGTACTTAAACAGATCTTAGAAAAAAAGGATTGCCGGTATGTTGTCTGGTTGGTTTGCCCTACGTTGTAAGCCGAGAAAAGAAGAAGTTGTTTGCGCACAGCTGAGCCTGCGCAATATTGAAGTTTTTTATCCCCGCATTCGCGTACAGGTCATTAACCCGCGCGCGGCCAGCGTGCGGGCATATTTCCCGGGTTATGTTTTTATTCATGCGAATCTTTCTGATATCGGGTTCAATGCTTTGCAATGGCTGCCCGGCGCTTCTGGCGTGGTTTCCTTTGGAGGAGAGCCAGCTTCAGTGCCGGATGGTTTGATCGAGGCAGTGCGTCGAAAAGTCGATCGTATCAATGGGTCTGGCGGCGAATTTTACGATGGATTGAAATTGGGCGAAACGGTTGAGATATCATCAGGACCCTTCGCAGGTTATGAAGCCATTTTTGATGCCCGCCTTCCAGGAACAGAACGTGTCCGTGTCATGCTCAAGCTGCTTCAAAAGCGCCAGTTCCTGGTCGAACTGCCAGCCGCCCAGGTGCAGCGCCAAAAAAAATCCCCGAATATTTAGATTTACTTTTATTTCGAATTGCTGAAAATAATCGGCTTTTACCCAAAATATGCCAGAATAGGAAAATTGTCGTGAATAACCAAATTAAGCTGGAAGTCATCAAGAAATTTGAAAATAAATCCGCCTTGCTCGCTGTAGTTGGACTCGGGTATGTTGGATTGCCGCTGGCGGTTGTTTTTGCTGAAGCGGGCTTCAATGTCATTGGCCTTGAAGTGGATGTTCGCAAAGTGGATGCCATCAATAAAGGTGTCAGTTATATTCAGGATGTGCCTTCGGGACAAGTTGAGCAGCTAGTGAAAAGCGGTCGCCTCAAGGCTACTACCGATTTTTCGGTTTTGAAAGATGTTGACGGTGTCAGCATCTGTGTGCCGACACCTCTGCGCAAAACTGGGGACCCAGACCTTTCCTTTATCGTTTCGGCAAGCGAAGGAGTTGCGCCTTACGCGCATGCTGGGATGGTTGTGGTGCTTGAATCGAGTACTTATCCTGGCACAACCCGTGAGATGGTACTGCCTCGCCTTACCGGAAGTAATGGATTTAAAGCCGGTGAGGACATTTTCATCGCTTTTTCGCCAGAAAGGGTCGACCCGGGTCGGGTCGATTGGACTACTAAAAATACACCTAAAGTGGTGGGTGGTGTTACGGAAAATTGTTCAGATGTGGCCGCAGCCTGGTATGGACAGGCACTGGATACAGTGGTGCGGGTTTCCACGGCGGAAGTAGCAGAAATGGCAAAACTTCTGGAGAACACCTTCCGGATGATTAATATTGGCCTGGTAAACGAGCTGGCGATTATGTGCGATCGTTTGGGTGTGGATGTGTGGGAAGTAATTGATTCTGCCGCTACCAAGCCTTTCGGTTTTATGAAGTTTACGCCCGGTCCCGGCTTAGGCGGGCACTGTATCCCGATCGACCCCTTGTACTTGTCCTGGAAGATGAAATCCTTTCAATATAACGCCCGTTTTATTGAATTAGCCAGTGAGATCAATACGAATATGCCCAGGTTTGCCGTGAGCAAGGTTCAGGATGCGCTAAACGAGGTTGGGAAATCACTGAAAGGCAGCCAGGTATTGGTGTTGGGAGTGGCGTATAAGCCCGATATTGACGATATGCGCGAAAGCCCGGCTCTGGATGTGATCCATTTGCTTCAGCAAAAGGGAGCCACTGTGCATTATCATGATCCGTATGTTCCCCGCTTTGATCATGATGGCCGAGTAATGGAAAGCGTGGCAGATTTGATGCCTGCGGTACGTTCTGCGGATGTCGTTGTTATTATCACCAATCACCACAATTATGATTACGCCTCTATTTTGGAGGCTGCCTCGTTAATTGTGGATACTCGCAATGCTCTCAGTAAATTTGGCGGAAAAGAAAACCCAAAGGTGACGAGGCTGTGATGGTGGCGAATCTTGTGGTCAAGCCCCTATAAATGGGGAGAAAATTTTTATGGATACTGACCAGTTTTCTAAGTTCGATTATTATGTTGACATGGGCAGTTCCGTTTCTGACCCGCAGAATGCGCGAATTAGTGAAAATATAAAACGAGCTTTTGATATTGTAATGTTATGACCAGCATGACTTGGGATCGTCACAAGGGCCATTGCTGGGAGTTATAACGTTACAGAATTAGGGTATAATTATCGAATAGATGAAGTCCGCGCTTCCCTCGGGCTTGTTTAGCTTGGAAAACTTCCCAAAAACAACCTTCGCCGGCAAATCCTGACGGGACTGTACCGTGATGCTCTGGCTGAAGTTGCGCCTGATATCGGCATGCCTTTTCCCTCCCGCAGCGGAAAGTCAGCCTATCATATCCTTCCATTGCTTTTACCCACTGGCATCTACCGGCGAGTGTTCATGGACGAAATGAAGTCATTTGGTATACAGACGAGCATTCATTACCCCCCTATTCACACATTCCAGGCTTTTCGCGATGTCCCATATTCCCCCAAGGGACTTATGGTTACCAATGAAGTTGCTTCGAGAGAGGTAACTGTCCCGCTGTATCCGGGGATGACCGATGAAAATATTTTTCGGGTTGCGCAAGCAGTTGCATCGGCATCCAAGGCAGCGATGCGCGAATAGTAGTCTTTAGATAACTTACAAATGCGTCTCTGCGATAATAAGATAGGTCTGCAATTTTCTCATCACGAAAGTGGGGTGAAAATGCGGGAAATGATGTCTAATAACCGTAATTACCATTATCAGAGTGATGATGGGCCACAGTACGCAAACCTGAAAAGAAATGACAATATTTACTCTAACTAAAAAGCTAAATCAACCATGACATTGCCAAAAACCTTCCCCCCATTATCCTGTCCTCACCTCGGTCTTAAAAATGATCCGGTTACTTCCCTGGGATATCCATCCACGGGTAATTATTGCCACCAGTGCCGTCCGTATACCTTTCCGAATTTTCAGCATCAGGAGGATTACTGCCTTAGTGTTACCCACGTTGATTGCCCGGTTTACAACCAGGCGCCAGGTCAAAATTTCCCGGCTGAGCTTAAGGCTGAAACCGTGTCTGTGGCCCGTATTGCAAAACCACGGAAACTGCGGTTTTTTATGTTCGGCGCAGTGCTTGGTATATTTGTTCTCTGGATGATAATTGTTGCTTTCCAGTCTGGGAAATTTGGTATGAATGTTTTTGCGCATCCGACTGAGTTGCTTCCGACTTTCGCTGCGGAAGCAACCTCCACAAGCATGCTGCCATTGGTGGTACCCATCGAAACAATTGTCATTCCGTCCGTTACGCCAGTTCCTACTCAAACGCTCCCTCCGACACCAACCCTTGTTCCACAGCAGAAACATGCGCTGGAAACACCGATCCTGGTCGGGAACAGGCAGTTATTAATTCACCTTGCATTGAACGGCGAAGGTTTTGATTATCTTGGCAAAACTTATAATACTACTGGTGAGGTAATCAGGGCGATTAATTTTTTGCACGCGCCTAATGTGTGGGCGAATATGCCGATTATAATTTCTCCTGGTCTCATCGTTGTTGATCCTGATATGCCGAGCTTCGAGGCTTATAAGGTTGTCGACATCAAAATATCCATCGATCAGTTGGCAAAAAAGCTCAATATCGATGGAACGCTTCTCAGGCAATATAATGCCTGCCTGAATGGTTGCAATCTTGTAAAGGGTGATTGGGTAATCCTTCCTCATTCTAATTGAAAGTGGATAACTACTGCGTGTAATATGCCATCTATCTTATTTGTTTGTACCGCAAACCAATTTCGTTCGCCGCTCTCGGCTGCCATGCTTTTAAAACTTGCCCAACTTCGAGATGATTTATCCAGTTGGACAATTGAAAGCGCAGGAACCTGGACCACTGATGGTATGCCCGGCTTAGTGCTCACCCAAAAGATTGGTGCGAGCCTGGGTTTGTCAGGGCTGGACAAGCATATCACCCGGCAGGTAAGCGCTGAATTGCTCAGAGGGTATGACCTGATTATTGTCATGGAAGCTAATCACAAAGAGGCCCTCTGCGTTGAGTTTAAATCTGCGCAACCTCGCATATTCATGCTTTCAGAAGCCATTGAGGGGATTCAATATGATATTCCTGATCCGGTTGTTCCTGGCATTCGTCCTGATGATGTCGCAATTGAATTGAGCACCTTAATGAACAAGGGCGCCAATAAAATCTTTAATTTAGCGTGGAAAATCCATTCTTCTCGATAAGGCAACAGATAAGCATCGAGAAAGTTTTGAAAATGACTACCCAAACGGATATCGAAGAATCTGTTCAATCGGGATATCGAAGAACCCATTCAACCGGTTTTGGATGAGCCCGTGTTGTCTGTTTTGGTTGAAAGCGTTCAACCAACCTTGGGTGATATGCCATCGATTCCGGACGAAAGGGCTTGGATGGCAATAATAGGACGGTAGGATTACTGGCTAATCTTGAAATTGGTCATGATCGGTTTTGTTTATGTTGTTGGGAAAACTTGGAAGATATATCAGATTAAATAAATCATTGCAGAAAGTGCTCAAGTACTCGAGAATGTCCTTGCTGTGGTGGTTTTTAATTCGAGCGGAATAAATCCCAGGCAACTCAGGTTTTCTAAAATAAAATGACCCTCACAAGAAAAATTGTACCGCCACTGATACTGACATGTTCCTTGTTATTGGTCTATTTGGGCACAATCGCACCGGGGTTAACCTGGGCCAACGATGGCGCAGATGGAGGCGATTTTATTTCCGCCACGGCGACGGGAGGGATCGCTCATCCCACCGGCTACCCTGTGTATCTTTTGGTTGGGCGCCTTTTCCAGGCTTTACCGATTGGATCACTGGCTTTTAGAACCAATCTACTTTCCTTGCTTGCCGCTATCCTGGCATGTGTGTTTGTATACGGAATCTTGGTGTGGTTGCCATCTTCGCCAGTTACCGGGAATTGGCTGGCGGGCATGATTGCTGCTTTCATGTTTGGCATTTCCCCTGTCTTTTGGTCTCAGGCAGTCATCACTGAAGTTTATACTTTGCATGCGGCTTTCTTAGCAGGTTCCATGTTTATCTTTCTGTGGATTCCTTCGCTATCCGAAGAGTCTCGTTTCGATCGCTGGAGAGGCTTGTTGTTAGGGCTTTCAGCAGGTAACCACATCACTTCGGTCTTGTTTTTTCCGGGTGCTATGCTTTCGAGATGTTTTGCGGAAAAGTGGAAAATCAACTGGCATAGTTTACTGCGGATAATTACCTGGCTTGGAATTGGACTTTTGATTTACCTTATCTTGCCTGTTCGATCCTTATCAGCCCCGCCGATTAACTGGGGTGCCCCTACGACGCTTCGTCAATTTACCTGGTTGGTGACAGGTGAACTATACCAGGAAAGATTAATGGATATTTCCCTGGTGGGGATATTGGATCGCTTACAAGCCTGGAGTTCGATTTTACTGAAGCAATTTGAGCTGCCTGGAATTTTGTTGGGGCTGCTCGGATTGGTTTATTTTTTCAAACCTACCAGGCTGTATTTTATTACGATCTGGAACCTGGTAGTATTTTCTGCGTTCGCGATATTATTTTCAGCTTTTGATTCTTACCTCTATTTGATACCAGTTTTTTTATCCTTTTCAATCTGGATTGGGCTGGGCATCGGCGGGTTGCTTGACAAAAAGGCTGCTCAAAATCGAATTGTTAAGTATGGTGTAGCGATCCTTTTCGCCTGCCTGCTTGTGGTGTTGATCACCGTTCGCTGGCCACAAGTCGATGCATCTCAAGATGCTCGGGCTGAGAAATTTGGCAGCAGGGCGATGGAAATAATACCGCCCAATGGGATCGTATTTGTGAAAAGCGACCGTGCAATATTTGCACTCTGGTATTATCATTACGCGCTGCATCTGCGTTCCGATATTAGTGTTGTAGCGCCTGATTTGCTTCATTTTACCTGGTACTCGGATACTTTGCGTTCAACTTACCCTTCTATAACCTGGCCGGACGATATTTTATGGCAGGAAACGATCATTGAAGCCAACCCACAACGTCCAATTTGCACGGCGAGTTATGTTGACTTGGATGAAATTTCATGTGAGAAGTGAGCGATTAAGTCAGGATATTTTGAGGTATTGTTCTTTAGAAAAATTTTACAGATCGTAATACACAGATGGCACAGATTCTACATATTTTTAAACATGCTGGAATTTTTACGTAGTGCCGTGGAGATATTTGGGATATTATTCGGTTCTGTGGGGAAATTTTTCTGGCCTGTTGTTAGTGAGTAACCCGATAATTATTTCTGCAAGCTTATTGAAATTGCTGTTTTTAATAAGTAAGGTAAAATTTTTATTCGGTGCTTGTTTTGTCTCGAGTCAGGCAACGCCAGTTTATGCGATCAGCGCACGTTTGTTGGTACGCGATCCGCCTTTACATTCGCCAGTGTGGATACTCCTTTACGCCGGATTATTGTAACCAGCGCGGTTTCGCAGGAAGATAAGACAACCATCTCTTCAAACCTGGCTGTTGTGATGGCGCAAGGTGATAAAAAAGCAGTATTGATCTATGCTGATCTGCGGCGTCCACAGGTCCACCATGGATTTGGTTTATCGAATCGTATCGATATTACCAATTTGTTTATCCGTTACTCGGATGCCATCCTGGTTGCCAAACCAGACGAAACCAAAACAAACGTTCTAGGACTGGCGATCGAACAACTTCAAAATGTTGGTGCGCGGATTTTAGGCGTCGTTTTAAGCGATGTAAAACCATCATGCCGAAAATATGGATATTATTACGGTAATAATATGAAAAAAAGCGGTAAGCAACCTGATAATAATTGAAGTCTGAATATGTGATTACAATTGATAAGATAACACTTACTTTCTTTAGGGTTATTTTGAAGCGGCTGCATTTGGAAGGCCGTCGTGTTAATCAAAACAAACGGAGAATAACATGAAAACAATAAGAGGTATCTTGCTTGCAGTTTTTTTGGTTGGAATTTTGTGCGCATTGGGAGGCCTGGGTCTTTATGCATTTCGGCAAAAATTAGGTCTTTCTTTGGGCGCTCCAACGCAGGAAGTCATTCTAACCAATACCCCTCTCGCTCCAGAGTCAACCCCAATTGTTTCGATGACGGAGGTCTCAGTAACGTTGCCGGAAACTGCCACTGTAACCCCCACTGTAACCCCAGCCATTACCGCTACCAGTGAAACTGCTTCGACATGTGGCGAAACGGCGACATGGAATATATTAATCCTGGGTTCTGACCTTGCTGACACCAGACCGGTGAGAGGCTCTGATCTGACACGGCTGATGCGCGTGGATTTTTCTAATAACAAAGTGACCATCTTTGCCATTCCGCGTGATTTGTGGGTTGATACAACAGGTTTGGGTTTGAACAACCCAATTATTAATGCTACGCAGATGGGAATGGTGTTTTATGAAGGCCGCATTCGCTCCCCCCAGTTCGGCGTTTCCGAGATTATGGTGGACGGTTTACGCGTAAGTGCCGCATCGGTTTTGAAAAATTTTAATGTTCAGACCGATCATTACCTTGCGTTGGATCTTAATCAACTTCCGGCAATTGTGGATGCGATTGGTGGTATTCCCATCAATGTGCCAGAGAGAACTACTGACGTGTCGCATCCTTTTGTCATTGAGGCTGGGCAGCAGACTTTGACTGGTATACAAACAGCGAATTATTCACGCGCGTTTATGGATAATGATTTTGGAAGGATCAGGCGTAACCAGATATTATTAGAGGCGATGCGGCAAAAGCTTCTCGACCCGGCAGTTTTTGTCAAAATTCCAGCGCTTTTTGCCCAATTTAGCAATGTGATTGTTACTGATTTCACCCCAGAGCAGATCACCCATCTGGCGTGCTTAATGAAAAATGTCACCACTGATTCATTAATTCAGGAATCTGTCAAACCCGAATGGACTGCAGCCGGATTGAATGGTTCACTTTTATGGAGCCACGTGGATGTCTTGAACAGGTTGAAGGAGTTGGGGTTTATTCCTAAATAATTCGATTTTCAATATTTTGATATCTTTCCCTGACCAATTCACTGTATAAACAGGAAAGATGAGACCTCGAATGCGTGAATAGCGGAGTATTGATGTGAACGAGTTTTCATAAATTAAAAATCGCCAGGCATAATTTACTATGCCTGGCGATTTTTGAATCAATCATCACCCGCTGCTATAGAAACCACGTCACTCCCCTTCAGATTGTCATCTCGCCTGGATCATTCCATTGGTGATAACTTCCATATCCATGTACAGACCGGTACCAGGCAAAGTCTTTTGGGAATTTTTTGCGCACCGTGTTAAAATCTATGAGTGTATAAGCGCGAGGTAGTCTTAGCGCAGATATTTTAGCCTTTGTTCTTGCTTTGAAATATCAGGTTTTTTGGAGCTGCACTTGTCTATCTTGATTGAGTTTGAAAAAAAACTTCCAACTGATTCCCTTCGAATATTCCAGGGCTTGTCGACTCCATTTTTGATTCAGGAATACCTGGATAACATGCCATATATGGCTGAGCAGCGTGA
>CAIMZS010000599.1 GCA_903846015.1 uncultured Anaerolineae bacterium
TATATGTCGCATATCGCCTGGAGTGCACTCACATTTTCAGGAGGCAACGCTAATACCATACGCTCCTGTGCCTCTGAAAGCCAAATTTCCCAGGGAGCGAGCCCAGGATATTTCAGCCGTACAGCAACTAAATCTACATCCCCGCCGATTTTTGACGTCATCTCACCAATCGCCGATGATAAACCACCCGCCCCACAATCAGTGATATCTGTGTACAACCCCAAGTCGCGGGCACGAATGATAACATCTATCAATCCTTTTTCAGTTATCGGATCCCCAATCTGAACCGAAGCCCCCGAAACTGTTCCAGTCTGGGCGTCCATCGTCATAGATGAAAAAGTTGCCCCGCGCAGTCCATCCCGACCTGTCCGACCTCCAATAACAATCACCCGATCACCCGGACGGGGTGATTTGATATGCTTCCCCCTTGGCGCCAATCCGACGCATCCGCAAAAAACTAATGGGTTTGCAGTGAACCCGTGATCATATAGAATTGCGCCATTGACAGTTGGAACCCCAATCTTATTGCCATAATCCTGTACGCCTGCTACAACACCAGCCTGAACACGGCGTGGGTGTAATACACCTTCTGGCAAAGATTCTGGATCAATATCCAAAGGTCCAAAACACAATATATCTGTAATAGCGATTGGCTTTGCAGAAACCCCGATTACGTCCCGAATCACACCTCCAACACCGGTATTGGCCCCCCCGAATGGCTCAATCGCTGATGGGTGGTTATGAGTTTCCACTTTGAAAGAAATTTCGTATTCATGATCAAATTCTATGATGCCAGCGTTATCAACAAAGGCAGATATTACCCAGGGGGCATTGATGATGTCAGTGGCAGCCCTGAGATAAGTTTTTAAGATGCTATTAATAAATTCTGGGGATTCAGGCTGATCAGTAGATGGTTTTACAAAACTTCCATCCAGGTGAAGACCCTTTCGCTCGTCAATAACCTCGATTTGTGCCTTAAAAGTCTTGTGGACGCAATGTTCACTCCATGTTTGGGCAATCATCTCAAACTCAACATCAGTTGGATCGCGGTGTTTTAAGCGGAAATAACTTTGAATAGCCATCATCTCTGTCAAATCCAAGGCTGCCCGGCGATCCTGAGAAATCCCTAACAGCTCACTGGCAGATGAATTTTGCAATAAAATGGTTTCCACTTTCCCACTCGAGGCTGCTTCAACTGGAAAAGACGGTTGGATTTCACCAATCGTCCAGTACTGGATTATATTGTTTGTCAATAAACGTTCAGCTATTTTTTTTGCAATTTCCAAATCAACCCCATCCATCACAAAGCGCAAACCAGTGGATGCGCGGTGGATCCCGATAAAACCTAGTTCATGAGCCGCCCGAATAATTTGTTCAGATACCGGATCAGTTACCCCAGGTCGCAAGGAAACCTCAATAACAATCCCGGCAGCAGCTGAACGAAAAGACTCTGATAAAGTGTGCCCACGAGTAGGGTGAATACCAATTTCTTGATCATCTGAACTCGAAAATTCAGCCAACTGCTGAACTGGATCAGTTAACAATTGAATGGCAAATTGCCGGCAATCTTCTTGGGACATTTGGCCTTCAATAAAATAGATATCCTGACATTTAATCTCGAGAACATCAAATCCAAGCGCGCGCGCTTCAGAAGTGTAATCGGCAGAACGAGGGTCGGAATGGGTGAATTGAATAACAAATCGATATATGCTCATAAGTAACCTTTTTTGGAAATATCTGGTGGATTGTACAACGGGATACTTGTCTAGTCAACAATCATAATTATTGGGGTATTTAAACATTGATCCGATTTTTGAAAAAAAACTTGAATGATATTTCAACTTGTATATTCTGTCACAAATCCCTATAATAAATATATCAACTTAATTCGTAGGAAGAATGTCTCCTGAAACTGGTTTTTAAACCGAGCCTTTCCTTCTACTCACAAACAATACAAGATCTTCCTAATTTTCTCCTCAAAGGAGGGGTTATGGCGCGAACCAAAGATCTGGAACAAAAAGGTGCCGGGTTACGCAAACAAGAAGACTTGACACTATTACACGAGGTTAGTATCGCCACCGCTGGGGTTTCTAACCTGGAAATGTGCATCCAATGTGGATCCTGTGGTGGATCATGCCCATCAGCAGCGGATATGGATCACACGCCACGAATGATTTTCGCCATGCTCCGAGCCGGTATGCGCGATGATGTCTTACGAAGCACTACACCGTGGGTATGCGTCTCTTGTTACCACTGTGTGGTGCGCTGCCCACAAAAAGTTCACATTCCTGATGTAATGTATTCATTAAAGGGAATGGCCATTGAAGCCAAGCTTTTCACAGACTCAACTGCCCCTGATTTTGCCCAGTCTTTTATTGAAATGGTGGAAACATTTGGGCGAAGTTATGAATTGGGGCTGGCGACACGCCATTATCTAAAACACTATCCTTTGCGATTACCCGGGATGGCAATGATGGGTTTTGGAATGCTTACATCAAAACGCATGGGCATAATTCCGAATCGTATAAAAGGCATGGATCAACTCAAATCCATTCTGGATAAAGCCAAGACCCTGGAGTTGACATCATGAACAAATATATTTTCTACCCAGGTTGTTCAATTGAAGGCAGTGCAAAAGCGTATTACGACTCATTGAATGCCATCAAAGACGAGTTAGGGATGAGTTTACAAGAAATAGATGATTGGAACTGTTGCGGTGCTACAGAGTACTTCGGAATAAATTTGATCCCAGCATACTCGTTAATTGCCCGTAACCTTGCTTTGGCAGCCAGCCAAGGCAAAGACACAAACACCATGATGGCCCCATGCTCTGCCTGTTATCTGAACCTGGAAAAAGCCGATTATTACATGGCGGAACGTCCCTCACTTGGGATAAAAGTGAATGAGGCCCTGGCTGCAGGCGGTCTCCATTATGATCCTGGGTCCATTCAAATTCGTCACCTGCTAGATGTCATTATCAACGACATTGGACTTGATGCTGTCAAAAGCAAGGTTTCAAGACCCTTGACTGGTTTGCGAGTTGCCCCCTATCTCGGGTGCATGGTCCCACGACCAGATTATCAACACCGCTGGTCTGATTTTGAGCACCCATCTGAACTAGACGATGTATTAAAGGTTCTCGGAGCAGAAGTTGTCGATTTTCCACTCAAGACAAATTGCTGCGGAGGACATATGACCCAGATTGGTCCTGAAACGGCTTACGAGCTAATTCGCCGTCTCGTTTCTTCAGCAGAAGAACAGAAAGCCGATATCATGGTGACTGTATGTCCAATGTGCCAGATGAACCTTGACGCTTATCAAAATGAAACTAACCGATATTTTAACACCAACTTCAAAATGCCGATCGTATTTTTCACCCAGTTAATCGCCTTAGCATTTGGTAAGACCGCCAAAGAAGCTGGCTTCGGGATGGAATTAACCAGCGTAAAAGATGCCTTAGAGCGAATCGGAATGGAAACGCCTGCTCCGATAGCGAAAACCGCAAAAAAACCGGAAGGCCTGCCAATGCCCATTCGAAAGCAAAAAAAATATGCCAGTGGCCTGAAAGCCAGTGAATAGGAGCCGATATGAACGAAAATACCTCCAATAAACCGAAAATCGGGGTATATGTTTGCCATTGCGGGTCAAATATCTCCGCCATGGTAGATGTAGAGGGCGTTCGCGATTGGGCAAAAGAACACCTTGGACAAGACGGTGTTGTCATCTCACGTGATTACAAATTCATGTGCTCCAGCTTGGGCCAGGAACTTATCGAAAAAGATATCAAGGAATTGGGACTCGAACGTGTCGTTGTAGCAGCTTGTTCCCCACACCTGCATGAAAAAACATTCCGCAACACTTCCGAACGGGCTGGCTTAAATCCTTATCTCACTGAAATGGTCTCAATCAGGGAACAGGTTTCCTGGGTACACACTGATAAGAAGGTGGCCACAACAAAAGCCAAATCCCTTATTGCTGGAACCGTGAAACGTGTCATTCACAATGAGCCACTTGAAAAGCTGAAAGTACCCATAAACAGCAATACACTTGTCGTTGGCGGAGGAATCGCGGGAATCCAAGCAGCACTTGAGATCGCCAATGCTGGATTCCACGTTTACCTGGTGGAACGTGAGCCTTCCATTGGTGGGCACATGTCCCAATTCGACAAGACTTTCCCAACCCTCGATTGTTCTGCCTGCATACTTACGCCTCGTATGGTTGAAGCAGGTACCAATCCAAATATCACCCTGCTTACCTGGAGCGAGGTGATGAGTGTTTCAGGTTTTGTTGGCTGTTTCAATGTGACAATTAAGAAAAAAGCCCGCTATGTGATCGAGAGCCTGTGCACTGGGTGCGGAGCATGCTGGGAGAAATGCCCAAAATTAGTTATTGATGATGTCTATGAAGCTGGTCTGGGACACAGGAAGGCCGTATATACTCCATTTGCGCAAGCTGTGCCAAAATATCCGGTTATTGACCGTCCAAACTGCACTTATTTCCAAAAAGGCACCTGCAAAGCCTGCGAAAAATTCTGTCCAACCAAGGCTATCGATTTCAATCAACAGGATGAAATCCTTAATATAGAGGTAGGCAATGTCATCCTTGCTACCGGCTACGATCTGTTTGATGCTGGTCGCATGTCCAACTATGGTTATGGGCGATTGCCAAACGTGTTTACGAGCATGGAGTTTGAGCGTCTTAGCAATGCTTCGGGGCCAACTGGTGGAGAAATTACACTGAGGGATGGCAAGACTCGCCCAAACAGTGTTGGGATCATTCACTGTGTTGGATCACGAGATAAAAATTTCAATAACTACTGCTCCACCATTTGCTGCATGCAAAGCCTTAAATTTGCTCACCTGGTAAAGGAACGCACTGGCGCAGAAGTGTATGAGTTCTATATCGATATGCGTACAGCTGCCAAATCATATGATGAATTCTACCAACGTGTGCTGGAAGAAGGTACTCTATTCGTGCGCGGCAAGGTGGCAGAAGTAAGCGACGCGATTCGAAGCCCTAATGATAAGGGTAAACTGATCATTCAGGTTGAAGATACTCTCATTGGCAAACAACGCAGCATCCCTGTTGATA
>CAIMZS010000600.1 GCA_903846015.1 uncultured Anaerolineae bacterium
CATGCGCAGATCTTCCGAACAATAAGAGGGGCAACCCAGCCCAACCGAACATGAAATGGGCCGCCAGAGCCTGGTCGATGAAACGGAACAAGCAGGCAGGAGCGCAGTTTGCCGGCTGGTTATAGCAGGGTTGCGCAGTTTGTCCAGAATTTGCGACAAAAACCTTGACAGAACGTACATTTGCCTGTATTATTAGAACAAAAGTTCTTATGAATACGAAACTCTCAACTACCGGACGTATCACCATTCTTTTGGGCAAACAGCAGGCCGAAACCGGCCAGCGCATTTCGCCGCGCAAATTGTCTCAACGCGCGGGAGTGCCCAAGGATTTTATTTATCGGCTGGATGCTGGTCAGGCGAGACACATCGATCTGGATGCATTGGCAAAACTGTGTACGGCGCTCAACTGTCAGCCACAGGATATTTTGGTTTGGGAAACAAAGCATGTCGAATCCCTTTGACATCCTGCCACTTAATCTGTTCAATCTTTTCAGTTCACTTGGGGTCGGATCCCTGCAACGGCATTACATGGCGATTCTCCTGCGTATTTACGCACTGGCCGAGTTCAATCGCTTTGGGTTGACGCGGGATGTGGTGATGGATGAAATCGTCCATTATTTGAAGGAAGCCAATGCCGATGGGGAAATCGCCGCTGAAATGGCGACACAAACCACACCGGAGTTTGATTTTGTTTCGATAACCGGTCAAAAGTCGGAGGGTTTGTACGCCGCCTACCTCATCCGCCGTCTGGCCGATACGGGCTGGATCGAGCGCGAACAGCACGCCGATTACACTGAAACCATTATTCTGCCTGATTACGCATTTACCCTGTTAGAAGCGCTGCGCGCCATTGATGAACAAAAACCACGCGAGTTCACCGGGCAGCTCTATGCAGCGCACCAATTGATTACCTCTGCCACTACCAACAAGGATTTTTCGCCAGCCCTGGCTGTAACGCAGACGTATGAAAACGTGCGCCAGGTGGTGCGCGGGCTCAGCGAACTGAACCAGAATATCCGCCGTTATGTCGAGCGCGCCACCCGACAAATCGATCCTTCGACAGGGCTCAGGACAAGCGTGGCCACCCTTTTACACCTGCAATTTGACGATTACACTCACACGCTTGGCCCGGCTTACCATGCCTTGAAGACTTCCGACCATGTTTCCCGTTATCGACGCGATATCATCAATCAAATCGAAAATTGGCAGTTGGATGGTGCATGGCTTTCAGCGACTGCCCAGGAATTAGCCGCGCAAAGCCGCCTTTCCCCGGCCCAGGCCGAATCTGAAATTGGTCATTACCTGACTTTTATCGCCAACCAGCTCGAAGGGCTTGATCCGCTGCTGGCCGATATTGACAGCCGCCATGCCCAATACCTGCGCACTTCTCTGCGCCAGGTACGTTATCAACTTGGCAGCGCGGATGGCAGTTTTAAGGACAAGCTGGTTTCACTGGCGAAGGGCTTATCTGCTTTGCGCGCCGAAGGCCTTACCGAACTTCCTGATGACGCTCCCGGCCTGCGCCAGATGCCGGTGCGCTCGCCCGACGCGCGCAGTTTTTACACCCCACCTCAACGCCGCGCGCCTTTCACTCCCGATGACATCCTTTTGCCGACCTTGCACCCTGATGACTTGTTTGCCCTGCACGCCGCCACCATGCAAGATGTGACCCAGGCTTTCTCGCCTGATAAGGTCAATCGTAAAGTGCTCGGCTTTTTCAATGGCCACAAACGCCTGCATCTCATCGAAATCCCGATTGAAATTCGCGCTGATCTGCACTGGTTGACCACCATCATCGCCTATGCCCACCACCCCGA
>CAIMZS010000601.1 GCA_903846015.1 uncultured Anaerolineae bacterium
GAGGAAGTTCCCTGTCGCCTGGTTTGCCTGTCTCCTGCCCCCATTTTCAAAGTACGAAAATAGGGGCAGATCGCGATGGGGGTCGATTGGGCGAATCAAAATGCGTGATTATTTGTAAAGCCGTTTTTTGCTTGAGGTGAACCATGCCTGAATTTTTATTGCATGTCCGAAGATGCGTCTAAAAAACTGAAGAATGCTTCAACCACCTGTGGATCAAAATGGGTGCCGGATCTTTCGGCGACATACTCGCGAACCTTTTTTACCGGCCAACTGGCTCTATAGGGTCGATCTGAGCGCAGAGCATCCCAGACATCGATAATGGAAAATATTCGCGCAACAAGAGGGATAGATTCAGCCTTCAGCCCACGCGGGTAGCCTGTGCCATCCCATTTTTCATGGTGGCAGTAAGGAATATCCATTGCAGGCCGCAAATAGGCGATCGGCATGAGCATATTATAGGCGAAGTTGGTATGCTGGCGCATGATAACCCATTCTTCTTCGGTAAGTTTACCGGGTTTGAGCAGGATGCTATCGGGGATACCCAATTTGCCGATGTCGTGCAAAAGTGCGCCCCGGCGGACCTGAACTATTTCGCGCTGGTTGATGCCCATGCGCTCGGCCAGCCGCATCGTGAGATTGGTGACTCTCTGCGTGTGACCTTCAGTTTCCTTGTCGCGCAGATCCATGGCGTGTGACCAGCCCGCGATGGTGGCATCATATGCGGCCATAAGATCTTGATTGACAATCACCAGCTCAGCGGCTCGTTTTTCTTTCTCTGCGTTCTGGTAGGCAAGCTCCTGATTGGCAATCAACAACTCGGCGGCTCGTTTTTCTTTCTCTGCGTTCTGGTAGGCAAGCTCCTGATTGGCGATCAACAGCTCGGCGGCTCGTTTTTCTTTCTCTGCGTTCTGGTAGGCAAGCTCCTGGTTGGCGATCACCAGCTCGGCGGCTCGTTTTTCTTTCTCTGCGTTTTGGGAAACAAGCTCCTGGTTGGATTGCTGCAAGTCGCCGAACATCTGCACATTATCGATGGCAATAGCAGCCTGTCCGCCCAGGGTTTCAAGATAGTTCAACCAGGCCTGGTCAGGGTCAAGCAAGCTGCGGTTGAAAATCTCCAGTACCCCTTTGAGCGTACCTTTCGCGATCAGGGGTACCCCAAAATACTGGACAAAATTCTCTTCTTTGAAAAAATTTTTGTATTTGAGTTGACCGCCCTTTGCGCTGAGGTCAGGAATGTGAAGGGTTTTGCGTTCCAACCCGACCCTTCCCGCCAATCCCTGCCCAATTTGCATACGGACCTGGCGAATGTTCAGGCTGCGGAAGCCCTTCCCGGCCGCATATTCAAGCATTTGACTGGGGGCATTAAAAAGCAGGACCGAAGCCGCATCCACGTTCAACTGGGAGAGTGAATGAGTCAACAAAGTATCCAAAGAGAGGCGCATATCCATGCTTGAACTGATGGCGCGGTCGATCTCGCTCAGAGCGCTAAGCCGCTGTAACTGGACCTGAACTTTTTTCTCGGACTGCTTGTGTAAAAGAACTTCCGTCACCTGATTGCTGATGCTGCGCAAACGCTGGTGGATTTCATCTGTAAGCAATTCCTTGCTGGTCATACCCATCAATCCAATCGTCTGCCCGGAGGATATCAACGGGATCAAAATGACAGATCGAGTATGCAGGATTTTCAAAACCCGGGGAATGATCTTTTGAGAGATGGATCGCAGGGATTCATGCAGGTAGGTTGTATCAGCAAATTCTGACATCCAGCGCTCAAGCAACTTTTTATCGGTTACGAGGGTGCCCTTTTCAACCGAAAGGATTTGTGTGAAGAAACTGCTTTCGGTGAGTGGAATGCGGATTTTGGGAATGGAGCGCCCGATCAGTTTCTCGATCCTGGCGAGCAATTTTCGTGAGGTTGTAGTGCTTTGCAGCTCGATATGCTGCTCGTCCGGACTGATCAGATAAATATTTATATCCTGACAGTTGAACATACTGCGGGTTTCATCGGCGAAAATTTGGGCAATGCCATCCATATCTTCACCGCGATTGGCGGCATCGTTCAAAGTTTTGATGAGCTGTAGATCCTCGGTGCGCTGCAAGAGGTTGCGTTCTGCAAGTTTGCGCTTGGTGATATCCACAATCTGAACCAGCATACACGCCACGCCATCGATCTCGATCAACTCAGCCGAGAGGCGGGCAGGGATTTCGCCGCCTGATTTTTGATGCAGCAGGGCTTCAAAGTTCCGGACATGGCCCTCATCTTTAAATATTTGGACAAAACCAACCCTATCTTCCGGGCTTGCCCAGAAGCCCAATTCAAGAGCGGTGTGATCCAGAATCTGTTCGCGTGTATATCCGAGTAAATCAGTAAAGGCGGAGTTTATTTGGATAAACACGGCATCGCTCACACGGGCAATGCTAACCGCGAGGGGGCTGCTTTCAAAGGCGGTAAGAAATCTGGCTTCGCTGGCTTGCTGCGCTGCATCGGCTTGTTTGCGCGCAGTGATATCCATAAAAGTTATACAAACTTGATACGGTCGAGTTTCTGCCGCCTGAAACTCAGGGATTGCATCAACTAGAATCCAGTTACAAGCTTCATTTTGGTGGTGATAGACGCCCATCACCGTCCCGAGGACGGGTTTAGCGGTGAGCAGCGCCAGGTTGGCAGGCTGCTGCTCACCCGGAAAGTCTGTGCCGTCTTCATGGATGGCATGCCAGCGCGGGTCGATCGGTTTTCGCCCCTGCATTTGATCCAATGACAGACCTAGAATCTGTTCGGCGGCAGGGTTGGCCGTAGTAATACCGCCCAGGACATCCTGATACACCACGCCTAACGACATAGTTTCAAAGAGCACTCGAAAACGATCATACCCTCCGGCGAGGACTCTTTCAACTGATTGGCGCTGGTGGGTGCTCTCAACAAGTTGGGCTTTCAAGACGGCAATTTGCTCATGCAAAGCAGTCTTTTCATTCATAAGCTCACTATGTTTCATCTTTTCCATTCACCGGACAAGCCCGGCAATTAATCCCTCTGCAATTCTGGCGCATTCCAGAAAGCAGGATACAAAAAACCTATATATCCGTACGACACAATAATCAGTTTCAGCGAATGTCGAGCTTGAACTCACAATTCTGTATTCATCAGGTAACGGTGGGACAGAATCGCAGCGCTGCGTGCTATTTACTGATCCGGATTCCGGCGGGAAAAATCCGGGCCTGATGTTATGGAAGCCGGCTGCAGCATACCAGCGCTTTTAGGGTAAAGCCGACTCGCATGTCTAGCCCGATGGGCTAGCATGTCTTGAGCGGCGGCTTTTGTCCCGCGATTTATTATAGTCAGCAATTGTTACCAGGGGATTTGTTCAACCGTTTCCTGCAATACAGAAATTCGTGTAATGGTCAACGATAGGTTGGACAAAGTAGCTGCTTCGATTTGTCATTCCGAGATTCGTGCATACCGCCGGGGGCGGTACTTGATGAGAAAATGACAATTATGTCATTAGTAGACTGGCGCTATTATTCTTTGCCGGTTATGGCCTCGTGCGGAAACCGGGACTATCGCAATGACAGTGGGGGCGGGTTATTCAGGCCACGGCAGCGTCACTGTAAAGCGGCTGCCCTCGCCGAATTTGCTTTCGACCGCGACACTGCCACCTTGCAGTTCGGCCAGGCGGCGCACCAGTGCCAGCCCCAAGCCGGTGCCAGCGTAGCTGCGCGCCAGGCTGGCGTCCAGTTGGATAAAAGGCTGGAACAAGCGGGCCTGGTCTTCTGCTTTGATGCCGATGCCGGTATCCCAAACAGTGATGTACACCTGTCGATAGGTCAAATTCCCGCGCACCTCGATGCCAAAACTGCCGCCAGACGGGGTAAACTTGATGGCGTTGCCCAACAGGTTAACCAGCATCTGCTTGAGGCGGCGTCCATCAGCAAGCACCTTAATGACATCCGGGTAGATGGAAAAACTGGACTGCAAATTCCGGGCCGAGGCCTGTGAGGCGGTTATACGCAAACAGGCCTGGCAAACCTCCGCCAGGGAACAGGGCAGCAACAGCACATCAAACTTACCCGCTCCAATCCTAGAGTAATCGAGCATGTCGTTGATCAGTTCAAGCAAGTGGCGGCCGCTGTCGTTGATGTGAGCAAGGGAAGCCCTTTGTTTTTCGCTCAGCGGGCCGTAGGTTTGCAGCTGCAGCACTTCCGAAAGGCCCAGGATGCCCGTCAATGGCGTGCGCAGTTCATGGCTCATGCTGGCCAGGAATTCGTCCTTCATGCGCGCGGCCTTTTCCAACTGGCTATTAGCTTCCTGTAATTCAGCAGTGCGTTCGCGCACCCGTTGTTCCAGTTCGCTGTGCGCATGCAGCAAGGCATGCTCGGCCTGTTTGCGTTCGGTGATATCGTGCAAAATAACCAATCGCCCGCTCGGGTTGTTGCGTTTATCGATCAGCGGTGAAACGCGCAGTTCAATATCAAGCGGTGGGGATTCGGAAACGCGCAGTTCAGATTTGGCAGACAGAGGCAGGGCATCCGGGTGATCAAGATACAATCGTGGGGTCAAAATATCATCCGCAGATTTGCCAATGGCGGATGTGTTGATACCGATCAAGCGCTGCACTGCCGGGTTGACATCCACAATGCGGTTTTGAATATCGAGAACAATGACACCATCGGCCATTTCTTCCACCAGCCGGTCGCGCGCAACCGGGACGACATCCAGAAAGCGAAACCCAAACAAGCCGTAGGCATATACCAGCCCTGAAAGGGTAAAAATAAAAGGAGTGATATCCAGGTTGGGGAAGGGGCTGAAACCCGCCAGGCTGAGAATATTGCCTGTCACGGGTAGAAGTGAGCCAACCAAGATGGTGCCGGTTTGTTGGCGGTAAAGTTTGGAAGCTCGAAAATAGGCAATCGCGAACAGGCCAATGACGATAAAAATAAACAAATAGGTATAGAACACAAAAAACCAGAACCACGGGCCACCGTTCAGAATGGTACCGGTGGTGCGCGTGCCCCCATAAAACAAACCGTGCCAGGGGTCAGTCCACAGCATCACCAGGGTGATGATTGGCATTACCATCAGTAGTGCCAAATTGCGGCGGGTGAGCAGGCTGGCGTGCCCGGTAAACTGTAAGGCAAAGATCATAAAGATCGCCGAATGGAAGGCCACGCCAAAATAAGTGGCGTCCAGCCAAAAAAGCTGGCTGGACGTATCCGTCTCGATCCAGCGTACGGCGTAGGTTCCGGCCCAAACCATTTCCGCCAGCATAAAGAACATGAAACCATATGCACCCGGCGCGGCGCGGCGTTCCCAGGCGATCTGTGCAATCGCCGCACAAACGCAGGCCGTAATCACAAGAGAAAAAGCATAATCGATTTGCATAAGGGCGTTTTTTTTTCCGGGTGAAAGGAATATGCCAGCAAAGCCACTTAAGGCCGGCTGGAAAATAATACACTTTTAAGTGTCATTATTCTCCAATCCATACCAATAAATTGTATTTTATCAAGAAATGGGCATACACAAACCCGGTCAAAGTTCGCAAAGAAGAGCTTTTTTTGGTGCTGGAACCGGGACTATCTGGTGAAAGAGGTGAGGGACGATGGGAGGGGGGATTGCCACGCGGGAGAGCGCCGCTCGCAATGCCAGCGGGGAGTGCGCCGCTCGCAGC
>CAIMZS010000602.1 GCA_903846015.1 uncultured Anaerolineae bacterium
ATTGTCAATAAAACCACCACCCGTCAGATGCGCTAATGCCTTAACAAGTGACGGAACAGCCAAGGCCGAAAAAAGAATTTTTAAATAGGAACGGTGTTGAGCAAGCAATATATCCGCAAGACTTGAACCAAGTTCAGGGAAAACTGTGTCTATCGACACATCCGAAAAAATCTTCCGAATGAGCGAATAACCATTCGTGTGCGGGCCGCTGGAGACCAGACCGATTATCACATCACCTATTTTCATTTCAGAAGTTCGCGGCAATATATTCTCTCGTTCAACTGATCCAATAATAGTTCCAGCTACATCGAACTCTCCCGGTATGTAAACACCTGGCATCTCTGCCGTTTCACCACCAAGCAATACCATACCGGCTTCTCTACAAGCTTCAGCGATCCCGGTAACCACTTCGGCAGTTTGAAGCGGATTCAACTTTGATGTGGCAAAATAGTCCATAAAAAAAAGAGGTCGGGCACCCTGTACCAGAATATCATCAATACAATGATTGACGATGTCGTGTCCAATCGAGCGGTAACGTCCCGCCTGTGCTGCTAATTTTACTTTGGTACCAACCCCATCGGTTGAAGCTACAAGTACTGGCTTTGCCATATCCTTTAAAAAAGAAACATCCAGTAAGCCACCAAAGGACCCAATACCAGCCAGAACAGCCGGGGTATAAGTTGCTACAACGGCATTTTTCATTAAATCTACAGCCTGATTACCAGCATCAATTGAAACACCGGCATCACTATAAGCAGATTTTGGAAGCGCACGGGATGCAATATCCTTACGGTATTGCATCCCGTCAAAACGAATTTTTCCAGCGATTGAATAGGCTTGATCTAAAGCATGTCTTAAGTTTTTAGCCCAAGCCGTTACTCCAAATACCCGACCACCATTGGTGAGAATTCTTTTTCCTTCCTGTCGGGTTCCAGCATGAAAGCAAATTCCATTCTCAAATTCATCTTGTGAACCAAATGTTTCCATGCCACTAACAACCTGACCCGGATATCCCTGCGAAGCCAGCACCACACAAACCGCAGACATGTTACTCCAATGGATATCGATTTCTTTTAATCGTCCATCGACACATGCCTCAACAATTTCCAATAAATCCGTCTCCAGCAGCGGCAACACTACCTGTGTTTCCGGATCACCAAATCTACAATTAAACTCAAGAACACGAACACCTTCACGCGTTAGCATTAATCCTGCATAAAGCACACCTACAAAAGGCCTTCCTTCAAATCGCAGCCCACTAATTGCTGGCTGCAAAACAGATTTGATCGCATCATCAAATAGCTGTGCTGTAAAAATAGGCGCAGGTGCATATGCGCCCATCCCTCCAGTGTTTGGACCGTTGTCGCCATCCCAAATCCTTTTGTGATCCTGAGCTGGGAGCATGGCAACAACATATTTACCATCAGAAAATGCCATAAGTGATACTTCATCGCCCTGCAAGCGTTCTTCAATAACGACCTCACTGCCAGCCTGTCCAAATTCATTGTTTAAAAATATTGACTTTAAGGATGCTATTGCTTCGCCGTCAGTTTCTGGCAGGATCACGCCTTTGCCCGCGGCTAGCCCTGAAGCCTTGATAACAATTGGGTATTTCACCAAGGACAAATGAACAAGGGCATCTTCCAACTTGGTGAACGTAGCATAGCGCGCCGTTGGAATACCGTGTCTCGCCATAAAGTTTTTAGAAAATACCTTGGACGCCTCGATTTCGGCTGCCGCTTTTTGGGGTCCAAAACAGCGAATTCCAGACTCGATAAGCGAATCAGCCAAGCCATCCGCCAAGGGGATCTCAGGACCAATAATCACCATGCCAATCGACTCTCTTTTACAAAACTCGGTGACATTCAAGTGGTCGTCCAGCTTAATGGAAACATTCTCACCAAGCGACCGGGTGCCAGTGTTTCCTGGAGCTATAAAAAGTTTGTTCAAGCGTGGGGACTGAGAAATTTTCCACGCAATCGCATGTTCACGTCCACCTTCGCCTATCACAAGAACATTCATCAATACTCCCTCACAATAAAATTTGGACTGTCTTCTTGGGAATGTATATTCCGCCAGATCAATACTATATATCTAATATTATTTCATGCTCTGCTCGAAACCAGTCTTCGCATTCATAATATCGAGGTCGATTGGATATTCACCAGTAAAGCAAGCCTGGCAATAGCCCGCCTTACGACCAACTGCTCTCATCATGCCATTTAAAGAAAGAAAATATAAACTGTCAGCCCCCGAAAGTTGGCGGATCTCTTCGATACTGCGTTTGTGTGCAATAAGATCATCATAAACCCCCATATCCACCCCCATGAAACAAGGGTGTTTGATTGGAGGACATGTAATGACAACATGCACTTCTGCTGCCCCGGCGTTCCGTAAAAGTCGAATCAACGGGCCGGTAGTATTGCCCCGTACAATTGAATCGTCAATCATAACGACCCTCTTATTCAGCACATTTTCATTAATAACATTAAATTTTAGCGCCACTCCGCGTTTTCTAAGTGAATCGGTCGGCTCAATAAATGTGCGCCCTACATATCGATTTTTAATAAAGCCGTCATTGTAAGGAATTCCGGTTGCTCTTGAAAAACCTATCGCTGAAGGCGTCGACGAATCTGGCACAGGGATTACAACATCTGCAAAACCAGGCCCAAAACCATTCTCCCTGGCCAATTCTTCACCCAGCCGCTGCCGGACATGATGAACATTTCTTCCATCCCAAACTGCATCTGGACGAGAAAAATAAATATGTTCAAATACACACAGCGCCAATGGACTCATCGGTTTCAATGCCTGGTTCACGATCAAAGCTTTGTTACTCAGTGTTACGATCTCTCCCGGTTTTACTTCTCGTATTGCTTCGCACCCTAATGTGCGAAGTGCGCCAGTCTCAGAAGCCGCTGCACTACCACCAGATGGTAATATCCCAACACTTAAAGGCCGAAAACCCCACGGATCACGGATGGCATAAACACAATCTCGTGTAAGGATGACCAACGAATATGCGCCTTTCCATTTTCGCATACAGTCACGAATGCGATCATCCCAGGTTTCTCCGTTGGCACGTGCAAGCATCATTGTCATCACTTCAGTATCGGATGAAGAAGACAACCCTACTCCATCCCGCAGCAGCCCATCACGCAATTCCGATGAGTTCACCAGATTGCCATTATGCCCTAAGGCCAGAGGCCCGTGCATAGTCTCAATCATATATGGCTGGGCATTTCGCGCAGATGAAGAACCTGTTGTTGAGTATCGCGTATGCCCAATCGCGTAATGCCCGCTTAATTTAGAAAGGTTCATAGCAGTAAATACATTCGAAACCAAGCCCGTGTCCTTATGCAGGGACATGCTTTGGCCATCCGAAACCGCTATACCAGCCGCCTCTTGACCACGGTGTTGAAGTGCAAAAAGCCCAAAGAATGCCATGCGCGCCACATCTTCATTTGGCGCAAAAATACCCATGATGCCGCATTCTTCACGAGGCGACTCTGACAAAAAATCTTTCATGCTTTCCTTTTATCTGATTGTCAAACCATTTATATTTAAAATTCAATTCATTTTTAATAACCTGGGAACGCCGCTGTGTTTTCTACAAGATCAAATTTATCCAGACAGGTTTAGCTGATCATCATCGGAAATAATTTTTTCAGCCTGTTTTCTTTGAAATGCAATCACATTTTCACGAATTACCGGATCATACTGACCAAAAATTTTAGCAGCCATCAAAGCTGCATTAACTGGTTCGAGCACCAACCCGGCAGCCACACCAGATGGCATGCGCAAAGAAGAGTAAATATCTGCCCCGCCAAATACATCACTCACGGGAGGACATGCGATAACGGGTGCACTGACCACGCCATCCGTGAACCCACTCAAAGCATTACTGCGCCCCGCAACAGTAATAAAAATTTTCGGTCGGGGATCTTCTTCGTATTTGCGCAAGATAGCAAGCACATGCCCAGCAGTTTTATGCGCTGACCCGATCCGAAGAGCGGTGTCCAATCCTAATTGATTACACGCAGCAGAGATCTTTTGGCAATGCTCCAGGTCTGCTTTAGAGCCCATGATAATGACGACAATGGGTTTGATGTTATTCATCCTGACACTCCAGCTCGTTCCAAATTCTTTACCAACCTTGGCTCGACTGGGTAATCACCAGGTTCAAAAGTTTTTCCGGTCAGCATTTCATAGATGGTAATATATCGCTGACTGGCTGACACCCATAAATCTTCCTGCATCATGGGGATTTCGCCTTCACCACGATAACCTTTTTCAGCATAAGCAATTCGCACGAACTCCTTGTCGAAGTTCTCAGGTTCCAGACCGGAAATAAACTGCTCATCATAGGTGTCGGCCTTCCAGAAACGAGAAGAGTCAGGCGTGTGGACCTCATCAATTAGAATTACACGATTATCAGATGAACGCCCAAATTCATATTTCGTATCTACCAGTACCAAGCCCGCCTTGCGAGCCAGTTCCTGCCCCCGCCTGAAAACCGACAACGCTGCAGATTGTACCTGCTCCCAAGTTCTTGAATCGAGCAATCCCTTTTCGACTACTTCCAAACACGTCAAGCGTTCATCATGTTCATTTACCCCACCTTTTGTGGTTGGCGTAATGATCGGTTGCGGAAGTTCCTGGTTCTTTTTCAGACCTTCTGGAAATCGATAGCCATATATCTCGCGTTCCCCAAGTGAATAACGATACCAAAGTGAAGTTGATGTCACCCCAGAGATATATCCACGCACAATCACTTCCACTCGAAATGGTTCCGCAATTGATACGATGGCAGCATTCTGATCAGGAATTGAAACTAAATGATTAGGGATTATATTTTCGATTTGACCAAACCACCAACTGGAAAGCTGGTTAAGAACCTGGCCCTTATACGGTACCCTGGCAAGAATCCGGTCAAAAGCAGAAAGTCTGTCGGTTGTAACAATCAACCGGTTCCCGTCCGGCAGCTTATACCAATCCCGTACTTTACCGCTAGTTTTCTCTGGCAAATTTAGATTTGTGTCACCACATGCATAAGGCAGTAGGTTCAATAAGGTTTCTGGCGAAATCATAAGCTCTCCTTTTCGATGTAGAGTAGCTGCATTCAAAAGCTTGCTCTGTTACCATAAATGAAAATAGAAATCCAAATAGCTAAAACTGCCTGGCGTACTTTACCCCACTCGCAAACAAAGGTTGCCCACTTCCAGATAGAACCCCTCGCGTCCGTCCCGGATGTTGATATGAATAAATATGATTTTCAGGATGGGGCATCAGGCCCAATACATTTCCCTGCGGATTGCATATTCCAGCAATATCAAGCACAGATCCATTCGGATTACTTGGGTGAACTCCACCAGCAGGGAAACCGTCAGTATTGACATAGGTCAATGCCACTTGATCGTTCACCACCAGCCGATTGATTAAACTTGCATCAGCTGCCTGGAAGTTTCCTTCCCCATGCGCGATTGGACATTCAATCATCTCTTGCAAATCCTTCGTCCATACACATATCTGAGAAATTGGCTGGAGAGTCACCCACCGGCATTCAAAATGACCGGAAGCATTGAAAGTCAGCGTGGTAAGTGATTGAACTAAACCAGTGGGC
>CAIMZS010000603.1 GCA_903846015.1 uncultured Anaerolineae bacterium
CATTTCCAAATACAGATCAACGGATTGGCAAAACGACTCTTCTAATTCTTCAGGAGAACGACCTTCGAAGAGTTTTACATCGCTCTGCCCCAACACTTCGCCGCATATCTGGCGAACCATGTAAATAAATCTTGAGCGGCCAAAATGAGTTGTATAATAAAAGAATGATCGGAGGCGCTTATGTTAACCAACTATATTCACGCAGCCCTGCGGCAAGCAAAATATGAAATCATTGAGGGTGGACAATATTACGGTGAAATTCCCGGGTTCGATGGTGTCTGGGCCTCTACATCTACACTGGAAGCGTGCCGTGAGGAATTACGTGAAACGCTCGAAGACTGGCTGGTACTCGGCTTGCGGATGGGCCACTCACTGCCAGTAGTAGATGGTATTAATCTTATCCCGGCTGAGGCAGCATAATGACAGGTCTGGTTCCTGTGACCAGACGTGCCCTAATTGCCCGCCTGCGCGAACTCGGTT
The DNA here is from genome assembly GCA_903846015.1 of uncultured Anaerolineae bacterium. Taxonomy (GTDB): domain Bacteria; phylum Chloroflexota; class Anaerolineae; order Anaerolineales; family Villigracilaceae; genus UBA5195. The sequence continues at coordinate 481 of CAIMZS010000603.1, forward strand.
TCGATGGCCCATATACAGGCGGCAAGCATGAATTCATGGTAAAGGGGCAATTGCGTCTGACCGTACCCAACCCACATCAGGCCGAAATTGGCAAAGATCTGTTGATCCGCCTCTTACGCCAGGCAGGCATTTCCCGAGAAGATTGGGAAGGTTAACAAAAGCTAAAACGTGTTGCTTAAATAAAACACCCCCGGTTATCCCAAACCTTGCTTGAGAAGGTCACCTCACATGGCAACCTTGTTACCGGCGGCGGGTAAAACGGTCGAACCGTTTTATTAATAAACTAATTATAACTCAGCGCGCAACCTCATTCCGGAGTACTTCTGCAATCCAGCCGTTCAAACTTTCCCCAGCCAATGCGGCACGCTCGGCGCCACGCCGTCGTTCGCGCACATTTCCAAATACAGATCAACGGATTGGCAAAACGACTCTTCTAATTCTTCAGGAGAACGACCTTCGAAGGGTTTTACATCACGCAGCCCCAGCACTTCGCCAGTAAAAATTTTCCCGTCTGAATCGTATTCGACCATGCCAGTATAGTTCTTATATTTAAGCATCTTGATCCTCTTTTACGGGGTAGTCCCGGTCATCGCGCGGGACGCCACACTCATCAAAAAATCGTCGGATGCGTTTGAGCATTGATGGGTAGATAAGATTGCCGGGATGTGGGCGATGAAACACAGCATAGCGGCCATTCAAACGCAACCCAACCATTGAACCGCCTTTTCACTCACATCCGCGCCTAACTCAATCACGCGAAGCGGTAGTTCCATCAGTAGACCAATGAAGTCATCCCAACGGATATCTTTTTTATCGGGACGGGCAAACAATGCAGAGAGCGTTTGGCGATGCTTACGATTTATAGTAAATATGAGGCGATTGCAAACAAAATGAAAAATCTGATCGAGTATCGTTAAAAGCAACCCGCCCTGCTAGCCATTCCGTCATCACTTCCAGACGGGGGCGGGGCCGTCACAGTAGGCGACCTTTCGCAGGGCAGGACAAGCGGTAAAGCTTTTACTCTTTCATCATAGCACTTTTGGGCTAATAGTCAACCTCACCCGCCCAGCGTTATTCCTAACGAAATATCGTCATCATACGCCTGCATGACATAATCGGACACTTCCACAAATCCGATCTGCTTATAAAAATCAATCGCCCGTTGCTGCTGAAGACTTGTCTGAAGAAAAATTTGCTTGTACCCGACCTGTCGCGCAAATTCAAATAACCGCATTACCAACCGGTACCCAATTCTTTGCCCGTGATATTCTTCCAACAACCACAGACGCTTCAACTCGGCCACCTGTCCTTCGAGAGGCTTCAGTGCCCCTGTCCCAATCACTCGATCCCCATCCAGCGCTACCAGAAACACCCCTAGCTTCCCGTCGTACACCTGGCGCAGGTCATCCATATCCTTTAACTCATGTTCATCTTCCAGGCTGGCAGCAAATTCTACCGAAGATTTCTCTGGCTCAAATATCCGCTGCGCCACTCCCTCGATTACCCTCTTAGCAGCCACTATTTGTTCATCTTTGATCGGAGCAATTGTAATCATCCCCAAATTTTACCCTCAAATCGCAAAAATACAGACACAAATGGATATCCGAGAAATTTAGATCAGAAAACCAGCCAAAACACAATCCCGTGTGGCAAGCACTGATTTTGAGGAAGTTTTCAAGTTGGCTAATCGCAAAATGAACATACGGGTATCCCACGGCGTTACAGACAGCGACCGTCAGCCGGTAGCGGACTACCGAGGACGCACCTCGAAAGTGGGTTTCACCAAATAGCACCAATGGTTGCTGTAAAGTTATTCCGCCCTCACCGGTTTAGCAAACTGCAGAACCGCTCCTTAGGAAAACTTTAGGCCAATGAAGTCATCCTAAAGTTAGGATTCAAATTGGCTGGTAGCGCTGTATAATAAGTATGTAATTTACGTATTTTTCACCGAAGCGGTTGTTCCATCACGCAAAGCGGTTGTTCTACCAGGAGGCAGACATGGAATATCTACGAGTACGAAAAACCGACCTGGCGCGCAATACCAGCCAGGTTATTCGCAACGTTCTACGCGGACAACCTACCGTCATCGAAAACCACGGCCAACCAGAAGTGGCGATTGTGGACGTGGTCGATTATCTGATCCTGCGCGCAGTGGCACATTACCATGCCGGAAACCGGCCCGCGCTGGATGCTAATGGACCGTCAGACGCTGAATTTTCCGAATTAACGGAGCAGGCTCGTTATAACCGGGCCATGGATTACTACCTGGCAGAAGCGTGCAGTACCGGGCGCATGGCGGAATTGCTGCAAATTTCTTGGGCCGACATGCGTGAACGCTTTAACCGCCTGGGTGTGCCCTTATTTTTTGGGCCAACCACCATTGAAGAAGCGCGCGAAGATGCGCGCGTAGCAAGTGACCTTTATCGCCTGGCACACGGGCCAAAATAACATGCCTGTGGTTCTCTTGCTCGATAACACCATTCTTTCCAACTTCGGGCAGGTCAGGCGGCCGGACGTGCTGTTTGATTTGTGGAGCGCAGTGATGGCCACGACTCGCCCTGTCATGGACGAGTATCAAAATGGGGTGATCAGTCGCTCCCTGGCGATATATGCTTGGGTAAACGTGTCCGTACTTGGATGAAATCACATTTGCTGGGCAGTTGCCTGGTGATTTAGGTGATGGAGAACGTTCCTGCCTGGCAATTGCCATTCCACGCAAAGGCTGGATTGCCAGCGATGATCTGAAGGCCCGCCTGGTTGCAAAACAATATGGGATTGGCGTTACCGGTACGATTGGCGTTTTTCAAGAAGCGCTCAAACATCAAATTTTAGATCTGCGTACAGCCAACACGCTGCTCAAAAAGATGATCGCCGCCGGATACCACTCACCGGTAGATGATTTGGGGAAACTGTGACGTGCCAGGCTACGACACTTCCGATGAAAAACACGGCCAGGTCGAACTGACCTCTGAACCGCGCGCCGAATATAGAATCAGCTATCCCATCCATTTTGATCATTTCTGCTGGCGGAGTAGTATAACGAATGAAATATGCGCCTTACAATTATCTTTGTTAGACCTGGTTTCTCCAAAACACGGCATAAACCAGTCAAAATCAGTGCATTAAGCAGGAAAAAACAGGTCGTAAACCCATTACCCGGATGCGTTTCCCTTGTATAATGATTAGATACGGTGCCCGTTCTGGGTGTGTTTTTGGGGGTGTCCGTAATTCCGTTCTCAAAGTTGCAATATGCCCACTGGAAAATTGACCGACCCATCCGCTAAAGAACCGTCCAGGCGCAGCAGCGATCTGTTTATCGTAGATAACAGCGATGATCAGCGGAAAGCGGCACGCTACTTGCATGACTGGTGCGATATTGCCCGCTCGATGGATGTTGCAACTGGCTTTTTTGAGATTGGTGCCTTGCTGGCGCTTGAAGGTCAGTGGCAAAAGTTGGACGGTATTCGCATCTTGATGGGGCATTTCCATGAGTTGGAGAAAGCGCTCAAGCAGCCGGTGGCCATCAGGCTGGTGTTGAAGGCCTGAATGGAGTTGAATTATTGACAACATTTACCCTTGCGGGTGTTGAAGCAGGTGACGCAAGTTTAAATTTTGGCAAAGGCGCCTCGCGCTATTTTGTTGTCGCAATTGTCGCAACCCAGGATGCAGATAATTTACGCAGCGTGCTGGTAAACATGCGCAAACAAGAGCAATTTGCCGATAATTTTGAATTTCATTTTAACGCGCTGGCTTCAGACAAATTACGCCAAAAGGGTATGCTTGCATTGAAACAAGCCGACTTTCAGGCCTGGGCGTTGATTGTTGATAAAACCGATCTACCCACTTTTTTGCAAGCGGCTTCAGAAATGGAGTTTTACCTGTTTTTTGTAACCGAATTAGTCGGGATGATTCCGGTAGAGGTGCGTCACAAAGGAACACTGATCATGGATGAGTTTGGTTCAGCCAATACTGCGCAGGTAAAGTTGAAACGCAAGTTTAAGGCGCGCAACTTGCGCCATGAATTTAGCCGGATTTTTGTGCGTCGATCGCGCAGCGAAGATTTAATTCAGGTTGCAGACCTGGTAGCGGGTGCTATCTTGCGGCGAGACGCCAGAAAAGATAACGAGGCGTTTGAATACCGCACTTAAAAGCAACCTGCCTCGCTAGCCTTGTCCTTCAACATAGAAGGGGGCAGGCGGCCACAGATGGCCACTTTTCGCGGGGCAGGGCGAATCTTACGACTTTTACTCTTTCATCATACTCACTTTTGGGATAATAGTCAACTTTTTAAGGGAGTAACCAGCATGCCCAGCATCGATTTCGCCGATATCCACGCCATCCAGGATTTCCCAGCGCTCGTAAAGTATTTGCGCACAGCGCTGGGCTGGCGAGGTGGACGAGGAGCAGGCCGATGATTTGACGTTTGATTACCGGCTCTCCGAGCTGGGGCTGGAAGACAGCCTGGCGGTCAAGGGGCGCACCATCAAGCAATTGCGCCCACTTTCCGGCAGCCAGCCGTGGGGCATTTTCTGGATCGACTTTGAGCCTAAATGCCTGCCGGTGGTGGTCATGCGCCGCATCCTCAGTCACCGGGGCGGGCAGCGAGCGCGGGATTTCGTTTGCACACTTTCGCGAAAGCGAAGCCGGAAAGCCGCAGATGTACACCTTTTCGTGGATTGTGCGCGAAAATCACCTGTATTACATCAAAAACCTGAACCCGCAGTGCCAGCTTAAAACCCACTCAAAAAATCTTACTTTTGCCGCGGCGTGAGGGTTTGACTTTACTATTGAACAACAAGCTTTCCGGGGATAGATTTATTACCGGGCAAAGCGTCTCAACCACAAAAAACATCACAACCCAAAAACATCATGCCATTCCTTCATTCGGTCTAAAACAGAAGCAATATTTTGTGGCAAGGTCTGGTACACTTCCCGATAATCAGCCCAGGAGTTTATTATCACAGAAAAACAGCGCCTTTTTATACACCCTATTGTGATCATTGACGGGAACAACCTTGCTCACAATAAATATAATCTGCAGGGCCAGCCTGTAACGATTGCGTATGACCGCGCGATTATCCGGGATCTGGCTGCCTGGGCCAAGCGCCAGCGGCAGGCCTGCTCGGTTGATCTATTCCTTGATCCGCGCATGGTGCAGCCAGAACCGGCCGCGCGGGTATTTGTGCACGTGGCGGCCCCTGGTGAAAGGGCAGACCCGCATATCAAGGATTATGTGCGTCACTGCGTGATGAGCAAAAAGCCCTGTATCGTCATTACGGATGATGATGATTTGACGGAAGATGCCAGCAAACAGGCTGTTGGCGTGATCGATGCCAGCGAATTTATCAAATTCCCCAATTTTCTCAATTTAAGCCGGTCTGATTTTGAAAAAGAATCTTACCCGTATCTAAAACCTGACCCGGATGCAGCGCATGGCATTGGTGATAACGCCATCCGCGTCTCAACGAATACTTCTGGCCGGCAGGCTCAAAAACCCAGCCCGATCGCGGCCTCAGAATTACTGGATGCGCACCTTCGCACCTATCAGATCCGGATGGCAAAACCGGAGCTTGTTCCGGCTCACAGCCCGGATTACTCATCCAGGCCGTGCGATCTAATCCCGGTCAAGAAACAGATGGTCAGGCTCAACCTGGATACCTGGCCGGTGGAAGATGGGTTTCAATTTCTGGTAAAACTGATTTGTCCGCAGCACAAGCATGAGTATCAATCTCTGCTGGGCAAACCAGAGCAGGCTTCGTCAGATGACCTGCGCACCTTTACCCATTTTGTCCTCGAACTGTGCAGCGCCGAACAGGATTTTTATTCGCGCGGGGTTACCCTGATGGACACCGTCAGGCTTAAGCTGATGAAAGTCTATCCGGATGGTTTGGCGCTTGCGGAATTGGAGCAGCTCTTCACCGAAAGTCCCGGCTTCCGCAATAAAATTAGGGTACACAACGGCAAATCGATCGAGCTTTTTGAGATTACCGTGTTGGAAAGTTCACCCATCCCCCTGGATTTTACGACTGGCTCGGATTTGCGTTGAAAAGCAGAGCTTTCAGTCCCACATTTTCGTGCTTATGCCTGGCTAACCGATAGCAGCCTTGTCTCGACAACCTTCATGAGAGATGCCCATGAACACTGATCGACATACCATTGAGTTATCCGAATATGAATATGACGTCTTGAAAAACAATTCCATGATCTCAAGCGCCTGTACACGCCAATTGAATTCGGCCACCACGGTTGAAGAAGGAATTGACCTATCGTTAACCCTGGCTGAGCTGACCGATCTGATTGGATTCGTAGCCGCCGAAGCAAACCATGCGCGAAGGAAAAGTGATCGCGAGGATTTGAACTCAATTTGTGATTATCTCGAGGAATTGGAATTTGATATTAAGAGCAATGCTTAAATAAAACACCCCCGGCAACCCTGTCACCGGCAGATGATTACCTTACGCAGATGCGGCCCGGTGGACTTTACCCGAAAAAGATGAAGTCCACGCTGGAAGGTTCCTGCCCAGCCCAGGTCTAATCTGTCCCTGTGTTTATCGGGAGACAGTCACAGGTTTGAATAGCCATACCTGGTTATAACGAGATGACTTTACTTGCGAGTCTTTGCGCTTCGATGATATCGGTCATTCCGCCCACAATCCCCACTTGCACTCTGTCAGCCAGGTTGTAATATTTCAGACAGGTGTTGCATAATATCAGGCGTACACCTTTGGCTTCCAGAGATTTGAGCTGGTCTAGAACTGGCGACCCATCAATTACCAGATGGACGCCGTTGGTGTAAAAGCAGATGGCTGCCGGAAGAAGATTGTTTTCATCCAGCAACTTGAAATAAGTTGTCATTAACTTTAGCTGAAGCTCCGGCTCGGCATCCCCCATGCCGTTTCGGGTTATAACAAGAACAGTTTCAGAATCGGGTACGGACAATTCAGCCTCCTGAAAAATAGTTTACACGGCCCAGTAGGGTGTCAGTGCTACTTTAATAATACCACTGGCTCACGCCCACAGCGGTTTAGAATCTATAAAACACAAATGTTTTCTTTTTTTAATGAGCGAACATCAGGCTTTTCACCCGTGTCAGAGGATTGTAGAGCAGGGTGAAGCTGCAGACCCCCTCCGGCCTTCGGCCACCTCCCCCATTTTCAAAGACCGAAAATAGGGGAGGCTCGAGCGCGTGCCAATCCGGTTTTCCCCTCCCCCATTTGTGCTCTCCAAATTGGTGAGGC
>CAIMZS010000604.1 GCA_903846015.1 uncultured Anaerolineae bacterium
CACCGAAAACAGGTGGCGGCGATACCCGTATACGGCTTGTTGTCGTGGATCAAGCCAATACAACCATCTCAAAAAACATCATCGCCGAGTTGGATAAATCCACAGCGGTAAGACCTGAAATTCTGACTCTTGATGAAGCTGAAAGCCAATTTGATTCACGCCGGGCATCCGTTGTATTAATTCTCCCCGCAGGCTTGGACTTGCAAGCAATTCAAGATGGAACGGCTCAAGTTGATTTCCGTCAACTGCCCAATAACTTAAACGCCACAGTCGCTGAACGCGCCGTGCAGACCGCCATTCGACAGGTCAGCAGTGCGATCAACGCCGCAACCAATGCCGTTAAAGACGCGGAGAAGAAAACGCCTTTTGCAACTGAAGCAGAACGTCTGACCTATTTCGACAGCTCACTGAAACTCGCCCAATCCATTCAAGCAGACGCGCCCGAACGCGTAACCGTTATTGAAGGCTCCACACCAGACAAAGTGGCTTACGATCCGCGCGCAAATGCCTCCGCAGGGCAGCTTGTTACGTGGGTATTCATTCCACTGTTTGCCATCTCCGCCATGTTTGCTTATGAAAGACAACAAGGAACTCTGCGCCGCGTTTTAACAACCCCAACCAGCAAAGGCATCTACTTGCTGGGAACCATTGCAGGTCAGGTTGTGATGGCGCTGATTCAAATGTCCTTGCTCATCATGTTTGGGATCTTCGTTATGAAATTAAGTTGGGGACGTGACCCATTGGCGCTGTTCGTCATTCTGACCGCAGCGGCATTGGCAGCAGGCGCAATTGGGACCACAATGGGAACCTTCGTCAAAACCGAAGGTCAAGCCAGCGGCCTGAGTATCATGATGGGCATGATCATGGCTCTCCTGGGCGGCTGTTGGTATCCGCTGGAATTATTCCCCTCTGTTGTACAAACCATCGTTAAGATATTACCAACGACCTGGGCGATGCAAGGATTGCTTACACTTGTTCTGCGTGGCGGTGGATTGATTGACATCCTTCCCGCAGCAGGCGTCTTGCTTGGGTTTGCGGCGATTTTCTTTTCAATTGGTGTAATGAGATTCAGGTACGAGTAGTTCTTAACAACAGAAGGTTGAGTCAGTTGATTGCCCTGTTGTGCTGGCTGCTTACTGCATCCGCCAGGTTTTTAGACAAGGTTTATGGATTAAGGTTGTATTCGTCTCGCTTGTAATAAAATGTACCAAACAGTGGTATCTCGGTCCCTTGAATAAAATCAGGGAAATGGCCGTCAAATAGGCGACCGAACTAGGTTTGATCTAGCCGCACAAAAGCACCACACTTAACCCTGCCAGGTACGCCAGCATTTCATGGTGTATCTGGCAGGGTTTTTCTTTGGCACCCCGAAATATTCAGCCATACTTTACCTTATATCCCCACATATATCCCCACATATGGGGACGACAGCTCCCCACATTTATTTGTATATTGTACTTAGTCGAACCCAAACAGGCAGTGATGCCTGGCGCAAGACTTCAACACTTATCCGTATCGTTCAAACAAAGGAGATAACCAGATGAACACCAACAAAAACACCGTAACCAGGGAGAGCAAAATGAAAGTAACGACCCCCAACCTCATCCGCGCGGCAGGTTTGTCCGCCATGGTGGCAGGGACCATTTTCGCGGTCATTCAGCCGATCCACCCGCCTGACGTTCTTGCGTCTGTCACCACCAGCGCATTCATCATCATCACCTCCTTTAAGGCGGCCATGTCCATCTTTGGCATGATCGGCATTACGGGGCTCTATGCCAGGCAGGTGGAAAAGACCGGTTGGCTGGGTCTGGCCGGTTATCTCCTTCTGACCATCTTCTATGCAATCCAGATGTGCTATTCTTTCGCCGAACCCACGCTCCTACCGCTGTTGGCCAAGGTGGCGCCAACGTTTGTGGATAGCGTCATGGCGATGTCAAGAGGCGTGGCTGGCCCGATGGACTTAGGCGCCTTCGCAGTGGTATTCAATATCTTGCCGGTACTTTATTTGCTTGGCCTGCTGCTGTTTGGCATCGCGATCTTCCGCGCCCGCATCCTGTCCCGCTGGGCGGCTGTCCTGCTGGCCTCCTCGGGACCTCTGGCGATTGTCATGTCGCAACTTCCACACCAGTTCGCGCGGTTTGCAGCGGTACCGATGGGGATCGCCCTGATCTGGCTCGGGTTTTCGCTCCTCACTGAGCGGCGCGCGCCAGTCTCAGAACCCATTCCTGGCAAGATTAACTCCCTGCCTGTCCAGACAGGCGCCGATTAAGTTAGCAGCAGACCGCATGCAATGGATAGGCGGCCACCCCGCCGCCTGTCCATTTTTTTCTCGATCGTCACCCCGTCCATCACGAATCCCGGGTTCTTGGGAACGCATTGTAAACCACACGCACGACCGCTCAAATCCATCCAGGGAGCTCAAAATGAATGCAAACGTCCACGATGAGGCTCGGTCCTCCGCTGTGTCTCAGTCCAACATGCTGGAGAAACCTGCACCGCAGAAAGCCAGGATACCGGTGAGAACACGTTCGACAGAGTGGCTCGTGATCGCCGGACTGCTGGCGCTGAGCTTCATTCCAATGGCCGGCGGCGCTTTCCGCCTGACCCAGCTGACCGGCGGCGCGCAGATCACACCGGCCAACGCGCGTTTCTTTGCCTCGCCCTTGCCGGTTGTGGTGCATATCGTGAACGCCAGCCTGTTCGCCATCCTGGGCGCTTTCCAGTTTGCAGCCAGTCTCCGGCGGCGCTGGCCAGCCTGGCACCGCGCGGCCGGGCGGGTCCTGATGGTCTGCGGGCTACTGGTGGGGTTTTCGGGTCTGTGGATGACCTTGTTTTACACCTGGCCGGCCGGGGACGGCATTTTTCTTGCCGCACAGCGGCTGTTCTTCGGGTCGGCGATGATCGTGTCCATCGTCTTAAGCTATGCCGCGATCCGGCGCGGGAACGTTACAAAGCACCGCGCGTGGATGATGCGCGGCTATGCGATCGGTCTGGGCGCAGGCACGCAGGCGCTGGTTCTGATGGCCGGGGAGATGATCGCCGGCAAGCCGGGCGAGCTCAGCAGAGCGCTGCTGATGGGCGCCGCCTGGGTGATCAATCTGGCCGTGGCCGAATGGGCCATCCGCAAGCAGCAGGCTCGTCCGGCCCGCAAGGCATCCGCCGTCCTTTCCCATTTGTCCTGAGCACAGCACGGCCATGGAATATGAACACAGACAGGGCTGAATGCCCTCCCTCCCTGCCACCCACTCCACTCATTCTTAAAAAAAAGGAAGGTTCGAAAATGAAAGCAATTGTGTATACAAAGTACGGCTCACCCGATGTTCTTCACCTTGAAGACCTGGAAAAACCCAGCCCCAAGGATAATGAAGTGCTGATCAAAGTTCATGCGGCCTCGGTAAACCCGGCCGACTGGCATACCATGCGGGGCGCACCGTTCCTGGCTCGCCTGGCAAATGGACTTTTCAAACCCCAGAACCCCAGGCTCGGCGCAGATATGGCCGGGCGCGTTGAAGCGGTAGGCCGCAATGTAACGCAGTTTCAGGTAGGTGAGGATGTCTTTGGGTGCCTGCCGCTGAATGCGATGCGCAGTTTTGCCGAATATGTCACTGTCAATGCAGATCCATTGGCGTTGAAACCGGCCATGCTGACATTCGAGCAAGCCGCTGCTGTGCCATTGGCGGCACTGACCGCGCTGCAAGGTCTGCGTGACCACGGAAAGATCCAGGCGGGACAAAAAGTGTTGGTCAACGGCGCGTCTGGCGGCGTGGGTACGTTTGCCGTGCAGATCGCCAAATCATTTGGCGTGCAAGTCACGGGCGTCTGCAGCACGCGGAACTTGGAGTTGGTGCGTTCGATTGGCGCAGACCAGGTTGTGGATTACACACGGGAAGATTTTACCCAAAACGGGCAAGCATATGACCTGATTTTTGACACGATAGGAAATCTTTCGATTGACGATGCTATGCGGGCATTGAGCCCCAATGGAATTTGTGTTGTGGCCGGGTTTACGACCATGCCGCATGCCTTCCAGCTCATGATCATGGGCCCCCGGGTGTCCAAAAGAGGCAGTAAAAAAATTGGTCTGATGTCGGTGGCTCCAGAAAACCAGAAAGATTTGCTGACGATCAAAGAGCTGCTCGAAACTGGCAAAATTGTCCCTGCCATCGATCAATGTTACCCATTAAGTGAGACGGGCGAAGCTGTCCGTTACCTTGAAACGGGACGCGCCCGTGGAAAAGTCGTCATCAGCGTGGAACAGAAAAATGTCAACTGAACGCAGTTCAGAAAGTGATGCGGGCCAGCCAATGCTGTATCAAATCAGGATCAAGGGTCAACTGGGCAACCAGCGGGCAGACTGGTTTGAGGGCCTGACCATCACTCTTGAAGATGACGGCAATACACTTTTGACTGGCCCGGTGGTCGATCAGGCTGCGCTGCATGGATTACTAAAAAAAGTACGCGATCTGGGGATGCCATTGCTCTCGGTAAATCGCGTTAATCCAAACAGATAGATGCCTCAATTGCCAAATCTATGAAAAAAGGAGAGAACATGAAAAAATAATGATCTGCTTTCGTCGGTTATTGGTTGTGATTGGGTTCCTGGTCAGCGGACTCGTGGGCTATGCTTTGTTGACAGCTGTACACACTGAGCACCCCCTTGGTTTCCAGATCATTAAAACGACAGACGCAGACGGGAAACCCATCATTGTCGATGTAGGGTATCCAACTGAAGCGCACCCCTGGCCGACAACGCTGTCGAGTGTCGGTCTTCTGGATGTGGCGCGCAACGCCCCGGTTTCAGGATGCGATTTGCATCTCGTAGTGATCTCGTACAGAAACAGCGGCGGGCCTGCAAGCCATCTGGCTCTGGCCCTTGCAAACGACGGTTATGGTAGTCGCAGCTCCGATGCACAGCAGTGATAACTATACTGACCAAAGCGCGGTTGGTTCAACGTCCTGGTTAGGTGGGCGCACCAGGGAACTTCACGCCACCATCGACTATATGCTTAAGAATTAGCAAGGTCATGACCAGATCAACCCGGAACGGATCGGTGCTTTTGGTTTCTCTGCGTGCGGGTTCACGGTTCTGACCGCCGTCGGCGCCCAGCCAGATCTGGGCAGCATAGCGAAACATTGCAGCGAGTCGCCCGAGTTCGTTTGCGATCCGCTGCGTTTCGTTAATTCTCCTTACCTGAACGCCGATTCGCCGACGATAGGGGATGCTTTTTTGCCTGATCTGAGAATTAAGGCGGCGGTCGTGGCAGCACCAGGCTTGGGCTTCACACTGGTTCCGCATGGGCTTGACAATGTGCGTGTGCCAATTCAGCTTTGGGGCACCGACAGCGATATCAACGTGCCGTATGCCACAAATACTGAGCTGATTCGCGAAGCGCTTGGTTCCAGGGTTGAGTTCCATCCGGTTGCGGGTGCTGTCCGTTTCTCGTTTCTGACACCCTGCGGACTTCTGGGACCTCCAGAAATCTGCTCGGATCCGGGGCAATTCGACAGGAAAGCCTTCCATACTAATATGAATGCCAGTGTCATCGCGTTTTTTGAAAATAAACATGAAAAGTCCATAAGGCAAAATGTGCCTACAACAAAGCGCTCAAGTACGTTACACTTCGTTGCGCTGAATGTTGCCATATAGAACAGCCTGGATGGTCGGCAAAGAAAGGGTTCAATATGGAAGCCAATTTACTTCTGAAACGCCTCGATGAAATCGGTCACTCGCTGGAACAGAGCAACCACGCTCTGGCCCTAATTGGGTTGGGCTCTGTCGGTCTTGAACTGGAACGCCTGGACGCCTATTCTGATTTGGACTTTTTTGTGATTGTGGAGCCCGGATATAAACACTCTTTCCTGGACAATTTGCACTGGTTGAGCGCACTCTGCCCTGTCGCTTACTGTTTCCCCAACACGGAGGCCGGGTATAAGCTGCTCTTTGAGGATGGGATTTTCTGCAAGTTTGCAATTTTCGAGCCGGATGAGTTGCAAGCAGTCCCTTTCGCGGCGGGACGAATAGTTTGGAAACAGTCACATGTTGCTGATACGATCGGACAACCGAGTAAGGAAATTTCGAATCACCCAATAATGAATCAGGAATGGCTGATAGGGGAAGCGCTGACGAACCTGTATGTAGGGATGGCTCGCGAAAAACGGGGCGAGCACTTATCAGCCATGCGGTTTATTCAGGGGTATGCGGTAGACCGGCTATTAGAGTTAACCGAGAATACAAAAGAAGCCCATCCAGTGCAGCGTGATAAATTTGCACCTGAACGGCGTTTTGAACAACGCTATCCTGAAGTAACCCACTACGCGCCTCAATGGATGCAGGGCTATGAACGAAATCGCGAGTCTACCTTGGCGATCCTGGCGTTCTTGGAAAAGCAATTTGAAGTAAATGATGCAATTGCTCAAGCCATCCGCAGGCTGTGTGCATGATCTACCTTATATCTTGAACGACTGTCAAAATGTCATGGGCTTAGTGTCTTACCGATCATGGTTTTAGCTTTCCAATTCTTTCACCACCCCATCATCTGAAATTTTGCGAAATTGTGAATTTTTGGCTGGTTAAAGACGCCCGTTTATTTGTGATCCCCGTTGAACCCCAGTCGGCGATGGTCTTCATCATGCGCCTGCTCCCGCCTTGGCCAATAGATCCACTCGCGCCAATATCGGTGAACGCCCTTGGTTGAACAGGCGCTCCCGCAACCAGCAGTACAGGGATGGCAGGGCGAGAATTCCAGAACATCACTATGGACAGGAGCAGGGAAACAATTTCCATGATCCAGCCTTGGTCCCAGTTGCATCTCATTCGCACTCACTTGCTGAGCAAAGCAGTGGTAAACTGACCTTGTACCCCAATACATGGTAAGCTGCGTTGTAGACACAACCGACCACTGCTTTATGCTACTTATTTGCTCCAAAGAGAAAGGAAAATCGCTAAAATAGCTGACATATTTGCCAAAATATCCGCTATTTTGCAGGTGAAAAGCCATGAAAACTCATACTGCCACTGCCCTCGCCCATCCCAACATTGCATTGG
>CAIMZS010000605.1 GCA_903846015.1 uncultured Anaerolineae bacterium
GGCGGCCGCGATGTGATTATGGGCTATAAGTGCTATCGAGCTTATGACGATGAATACTTTTACACAAATAAGACTTATCTACAAAATGGCCGAGATTTTTGCTGCTCAACTTATTTTGAGCAGCAAGGATGTCTACGCGACATTAATAAAACTGCTGAAGAATTTTTCGGATAGCCTTGGCTTGAAAATAAATCCATCCGCCCTGCAATACCTTACCAGAACTCGCCCTAGAAACAGCCCTTCCCGTCACATCGGATGTTTTCGCTATAATTAGAACACAGCAGATGGATGACTTCTCTTTTGATTTTAACTTTTCATAGTCTTAATTCAATCATTCGTAAACAAAGATTGGTGGTTTTCCCCACACCCCCATCATCTGTCCACCCGAGCGATTAGCGGCTGATCGTATCCAGATAGGCCGAGGCGGGTGGTGAAACACCCTCAGGCCAGCGGGTGGCAGCGCTGTAGCGCACACCTTGCAGCTTGGCGCCTTCCAATTTGGCGCCATCCAGATCAGCATCCACAAGCGAACAGCCGGTCAGCGAGGCGCCTTCCAGGTTGGCCTGGTTCAAATTGGTCTGCGAAAGATCCGCGCCATCCAGCCAGGCAAAACTCAGGTTGGCCCCGGTCAGATTGGCGCCAATCAGAATGGCGCCGCTCAGGTCATTCCCCCGGATATCCGCGCCGCGCAAATCCGCGCCGCGCAAATCCGCGCCTTGCATAAAACCGCCCAATTTCACACCGGCTAAAACCGCATGGCGCAAGCTGGCCCCACCAAAATCAGCATTCGTCAAATCAGCGCCGCTCAGGTCAGCGTCATTCAGATTTGCGCCGCGCAAATCCGCCTCCACCATGCGGACGCCAGCCAGGGAGCTTCCTTCCAGGTTGGCGCCGATCAGGTTGGCCTTGTTGAGGATAATCCCAGCCATGCTGGTCTGCGAGAGCACAGCCCGCGGCAGGATCGCGCCTGTCAAATCCGCGCCTGTCAAATCCGCGCCGGCAAAGGAAACACCAATCAGGCTGGATTCTATTAATTTCGTTCCAACCAGCCTGGCGTTCTCTAAATTCGAGCCATTCAAGATCACATTATTCAAGACCGCGCCGCTAAAATTCGCGCTGGTAAGGTTGGCGTTTCGAAGAATCGAACCGGTCAGGACGGCGTTTGATAGATCCGCGCCGCTCAGGTCAACACCGGAAAGATCTTGCGATTCAAGCCGGACGCCAACGCAGGCCGGCGGGCAGCCGAAAGGCAGTAAACTGTTATAGCGAAAAAGAGCGCCCTTAAAGATGAATACCCAGATTAATATTGTGGCAATCGTCAGGAACAAGACCCATCTGATTTTCCGTTTAACGCTGTTTGGGTCAACCACAAGCCGTGTATTTGCAGGTTTTTTCATTGCGAAACAGGCTCCAGTCCTTCCAACAGGATGGCCTGCCGGCCCTCTTCGCTAAAGATGAAATCCAGCCAGGCTTTTGCTTTAGCAGGGGGTTCGTTCATGACCAAAAGATATAACGGTCTGACCAAAGGATAGGTTTTCGCCAGGATCGTTTCGGGTGTTGGGCGGACGCCGTTCAACGCCAGAAGCTGGAGGCTGTTGTCAACAAAATTCTGGGGCAGGATCCCGATCGCCCCCGGTTCTGCCGCAACCGCCGCGCGCAGAGCGGCATTGGATGGCAGAATTTCAGCCGGATCACCCACGATCGGGAGCTTATCCATCACCAGTGCTTTGAAGACCGTCAACATGGTGTTGTTTTGCTCAAGGACTGTGATCGGCAAATCCCTGCCGCCCACTTGCTTCCAATTTACGATCTCACCTGAAAAAATGGAGCGCAGATCTTCAACGGTTAATGTTTTCAACGGATTATCCAGGTTAACCACCACCACAATGCTGTCATACGCCAGGGGAATAATCTGCATACCAGGATATAAAGTTTTTTCTGCGGGAGTGAGGGCGCGCGAAGTCATCCCAATATCAGCCCGACCGCCCCCCACCTGTGCGATACCAGAGGCGCTGTCGGTCACAAAATAGTTGAAATAAAGATCAGGATGCTGCCGGGTGAAAGCCCTACTCAAAGGCCTGGCCAAATCAGCGACTGTGGATGACCCCGCGATCAACACAGCTTTATCAGCGTTCTGAAAAGCCATTAAACCGGCCGGCGCCGGCTGGTAAATCACTCCATCCGGCAAGACAAATCCTTCCGGCCAAATGGTATGGTCATCATACTTAACCCCGTCCAAAATGGCGTCACCCAGAGCCAGTTTTTGCCACTGGGATTCGCTCAAGTTCGCAATCACGGTGTCATCCAGCTTTTTCCAGTCCAGAAGCTCAGGGGTCGCAATCAGTTCCGCCGCGGTCAGATTTGCGCCGCGCAGATCGGCGCCGCGCAGGATCGCCCCTACCAGGTTGGCGCCTGCCAGGGATGCGCCGGAAAGGTTAGAACCTGTCAGATCAGTACCCATCAGGCTGGCGCCGCTCAGGTTGGCATTCTGCAGGTTGGCAGTAACCATACTGGACAGGTTGATCCAACCTCCGCGAAGATCCGAAGAACGTAAATCAGCCCCGCTCAGATCAACCTTGTCCAGCAAACCACCGGCCAGATTTACCCGATCCATTTTAATTCCGGCCATTTTGGCCTTGTCCATGTAAGAACCGGCCAGGTTTAACTGGCTAAGATTGGCGTTTACCAGGCGGGCTTCCATAAAAGAAACGGCGGTCAGCTTCGAGGAAGTCAGGTTTACCCCGGTCAAATCGGCCAATTCCAAATCTGCGCCGATCAAAACGGTATTGGTAAATGTGGCGCCCGAAAGATCAGTTTTCTGCAAGTTTGCGGCAACCAGGAATGCGTCTGTCAGGTCGGCTGATTGCAGGGACGAACCATAAAAATCGACCCCACTCAGATCGGCGCCCCTGAAGTCCACATTTCCAAAGTTGGACTGCCGCGCAGTTGAATTAACCATCACCGCCTTGCGAAGGTTTTTCCCGTTCCAATCAACCCCGCCCATTTTTTCCCCCAGGCAGGTAGGAGGACAGCCGTCTGTGCAGCCTGCCAATAAGGTGGATGCCAGGATCAGGCTAATCAGCAGCAGTAATTTTTCACGGAAAGTTCTCATGACATCTATGATCTTACGGAACCGGTGTTTGTGTGGGGTTGGGTGAGGTGGGTGTCGGGCTGAGCGCTGGCGACGGGGTGGCGGTTGGCATGGGGGTATTAAAATTGGGTAAGGGTAATAAAAACGGCGCGTTATTGGGCACCAGCATGACTTGAATATTGGGCGACAGCTTATCCACATACCGCAGGGTGATCACATCCGGGTTGCGAGCCAGGGCCTTGCCTAACATATCCAACGCATCCGCTTCGGCCTGGGCAATCGCCCGAATCCTGGCCGCTTCACCACCGGCCAGTTTTTGGATTTGTTCGGCTTCATATTGTTTTTTCACCGCGTCCTGCATGGCAACCTGTTTCTTTTCCACCGCGGTGGCGTATTCGTTGGAAAAGCTGATATTCCTGAGCAGGAAGTCATCCATGATGAAACCCCGCTGCCCAAGGGTATCCTTTAATTCAGTGCTCAGGTCGTTCTCGAGATCCATACGTTTGGAACTGTTGACCTCATCCACCTTGTACTGTGAAACATAGGTGCGGATTAATCCGCGCATGGTTGGGCGAATTAAATCTTCGATATAGCGATCCTGCCAATCGATATAGATCCGCGGAGCTTCTTCTGGATCAATCTGAAAAATGATCGTACAGTCGATCAGGACTTCCTGTCCATCTGATGTGCGCGCAGCGATCGAGTCGTCCCCTTTCTGTGCGCCCTCATTCGGCTTAGCAGACATGGTATACGTCTGCCAAAAAATGGGATAGGTATGGACTTCTTCGGCCAGCGGAATGATCCAGTGCAGCCCGGAGCGCAAAGGTCTGGAGCGGTAACCATTTGGCGATGCCAGCGAAACAACCACACCCACATCCTGCGGCTGGATAAACACCAGGCTGGTATTCAGCAATGAAATGGCCGAGGCGATTAAAAACAGGACATACAGGGTACCCACCCTGAACATTTTTTTAAATGCTGATCCAATGCCTTCATAAATGGTTGTATAAACCACAAATCTAATGATGAAGGCAAAAAAGGTCAACCAGCAGCTGATGACAATGACGTTCAAGACACGTTCCAGGATCATGATTTTCTCCTTGTTTACGGATGGGCAATGATCAATAAAGTTGCCGCCCTGCGTTGGGCACATTCCAGCGCCAGGTATAAATTCTCGGGATCCAGGGCTCCAAAACTCTCGTCCATGATCACCAAGTCAGCGTCCTGGAGCAGCGCCCGCGCAATAAAGACCCGGCTGCGTTCACCATGTGAAAGCTGCCAGCCGCTTTCTCCGACCATTTGCTGCCAGCCGGAGGGCATACGCGCCAGCAGGTCACCCAACCCCAGTTCATTACAGATGGTTTCGGCCACCTGCATATCATCGGCCTGCGGAGGCCAGCGCCGGCCCATTAATAAGTTAAAGGCAAAGGTCTCATTAAAAATATGGTTTTCGTGAAATTGTGGGGCCATCACGACCCGCTTGCGCCAGGCAGCTTCGCCGAGACTTTGCCAGTCATAACCATACAAAAACAACAGACCTGAATCTGGTTTACGCAACCCAGCCAGGACAGCGCCCAGGGTTGTCTTGCCACCCCCGGATGGCCCTTCCAGGATGATGCGATCGCCAGGGAAAATCTCCAGCGCGCAATCATTCAGCGCTGGACGGCGATGCGGGGCAAACCGGTAGCTCAAATCATGGGCGGTGATCAGAGGTGTTTTATGATCAGAAATCGGCTCAGACCCGTCCGGGTTTTCCGGGCTGTGCGCCTGCGGCCGGTTGGCTTTAAGCACCACGCTTGGGGTGATATCCCTGACCGAACCGGCCTGATAGATTGGTTTGACCTGTTCCCAGCTTAGCAAAAGCAGGATGTCATTTTGGATACCAGCCTGGATGATGCCAAAGGCTTGATATGCCAGCATGACACCTCCCAGCCCCACCGCCATACCCCCCAACTGCGGAGCCTTATTGGAGATCAAGGCCGGGATAAAGCATGCCAGGCCAGCCACCAACCAGGAGGCCGGGATGGCGCCCAGGAACAACCCGGTTCTTGAAAAGGAACGGGTCAGCGACTGATACTGGTCGAGCTCAAGATCTTCTTCATCGTGGCGATGTTCCGGATCTTCTTGCGCCAGGCGGGTGCGGTGTCCGACCATTTTTTCCACCAGGCCGTTGGTCATCGAGCGGTAGGCGTTGGTCCACTGCTTGCCACTGTTGTAATTGATCCAACCCGCGATAAAAATGGCAACCAACCAGAGAAACAGCACAGCCATCGAAAGCGGCCCGCCGGCCCCCTGTGAGAGCACCCAGGCTGCCACTCCCAGCTGAAGAACAGAGATGATGGCCGAAAGCCCCCCGCCCAGCGCCAGCATTTCGACCGACTCAGCCTCCATCACTCGCTCCAGCAGCTGACCCATTCCCAGGTGTCGGATATCGTCCGGGTTCATCTTGAGCGCGCCAAACAAAAGCCTTTGTTTAAAGATCACACCCAGCGATTCGGAAAACCGGTTCTGCATCCAACTGGCGCCCAATTGGAAGGGAATGGCGCTGACCAGCAGTAAAACCCAGGCCCACACCCAGCC
>CAIMZS010000606.1 GCA_903846015.1 uncultured Anaerolineae bacterium
CATTTTCGATCATTTCGATCCTCACCGGAGCCATGCTCAATTTCGGCTATGGTTTGAAGTTTGGCGGTCCTGCGATCAACACCTTCGGCTGGCCAATCGTCAGTGTGTTCGTTCTTATTATCGCCGCATCAATGGCAGAGATCGCTTCAGCTTATCCAACAGCTGGAGGCCTCTATTATTGGGCATCTCGTCTTGGTGGAGTGGGCTGGGGCTGGGTCACTGCATGGATGAACATGCTGGGATTGATCACCATCACAGCCGGAATTAATATCGGCGCAGCCATATATGGCGCTGGCTTAGTCGAGAAAATGTTTGGTCTTGATCCAGCAACGCCTTTTCCTTTCTTCGGCACCATTAGCAGCTGGGGGTTTTTCATTTTTGTTATGGTGATCATCATGATCCCACAAGTGTTAATTAATGTCTATGGAATCAAACTCACATCAATCCTGAATGATTTCAGCGTTTACTGGCACATTGGTGGCGTTATCATCATTGCAATAATTATGACCCTTTTTGCCAAGACTCACCAACCTTTGAGCTTTGTCACCCAGGGCATAATGACCGTGAATCCCTTGGATGCAGCATCAGCGCAACTTGCGGATGGAACAACCGGCCCGGCGCTTGTAATTGGCACTTTGGTGTTCAAATCACCATTTTTCTCGCTATTCCCGGGTATGATGAATTTTTATAAAGCGGCACCATTCTTCATGGTTTTCGGTATGGCATTTCTACAGGCCCAATGGACCTATACTGGTTATGATGCATCGGCTCACGTTGCAGAAGAAACCGTTATGGCACGCTTAAATAGCGCTTGGGGTGTTTTCCTTTCAGTGGCGGTTTCTGCTGTTGTCGGTTACGTTGTGCTAATGGCTTTTACCTTCTCGATCACTGATATCAGTGCTACGATTGCCGATCCCTACCCGGTTTTGTTTATCGCGTACCAAAATCTGACAGCTTTCTTGGCCAATATTGTTGGAGTGATCGTCTTTGGCGGTATGTGGTTATGCGGGCTTTCGTCAATCACGAGCATGTCGAGAATGTTCTTCGCATTTGCACGCGATGATGGTATGCCATTTTCACCTGCTTTCCGTGAAATTAACCCCAAGCTTCGCACTCCTGTCAAATCGATTATCATAACCAGTGTTTTAGCTGTGGTTGTTTGCATGTATTCTGCTGCTTATTGGGCAGTAACATCAATCTCTGTCATCTCTCTTTACATCGCCTATAATGTTCCGGTTTATCTAAATCTTCGCAATAAATTGACAAAAAAGGGTGAATTCACAACCCCGGAAAATGCGCCCTGGACTCTGAGAGGCTGGGGGCCCATATTAAACTTGATAGCAGTAGTTTACACAGTTATCATATGTGTTTTACTCGCTATGCCCCCAAATGAATTAGTGCTCTGGTCTATGGTGGCCTTTGGAATAATCCTGATAATTTACTGGTTCGGCTATGCCAAGAGCCATTTCACTGGACCAAAGAAGTCATCCGAAGCAGAACTTCGCCGCATTGAAGCAGAAATGCTTTCGGCTGCGAAAAGTGGCGCCGATTAATTTTGGTATTAAAGGCCGTGCGGTATTGGCAAACCAGATACCGCACGGCAACTTGTCTGACAAACTCGGGCAGCATGTTACACATAACCAATAACTTTGCTATAATAGCTTTCATAGACTGTAAACAGTTCCCAACGATTCAATACAGATCATCAGAGGTTTCATGAAGTTAGCTCTTGTCATTGGCTCCACAGTTGCAACCATCAAGGACGATAACCTCACTGGGCGAAAACTTCTCATTGTACGTGAAGCAGATACGAGCGGCAAACCTGGCGGTGCTCCATTTGTAGCAGTGGATACTGTCAGCGCTGGCGCTGGTGATCTTGTACTTGTAACTACTGGCTCTTCTGCTCGCTATACCCATGCCACAAGGGATTGTCCGGTAGATGCGGTCATCGTCGGAGTGATCGACTCTCTCGAAGAAAGTGGCAAAGTTACATTCAGAAAGAGTTAACGCCTGAACTCAAAAGGGTTTTTAATACCTTTGGAGTTTTAATTCATGGCATGGTATCCCGCATGGCAGAAACCCGCTCCCTGCTTTCCGTCGGAATCGACGTTGGCACAACCACAACCCAGATCATATTCTCTCGACTCAACCTGGCGGACGTAGCTCGCCCTGGTCAGATTCCTCGAATGGCTATCACCAGCCGAGATGTACTTTACCAGAGTCAGATCGTTTTTACCCCGCTCTCGGATCGCGAGACGGTAGATGCAGCCAAGCTGAACGAAATTATTCGCAGAGAATATCGTTCAGCGGGTATTAACCCTGCCCAGGTTGAAACTGGCGCCGTTATTATCACGGGCGAAACCGCGAAAAAAAAGAATGCCGATGAAATTCTCAGAGTCCTATCTGGTCTCGCCGGCGAATTTGTTGTCAGTGTAGCGGGCCCTCATGTCGAAAGTCTAATTTCAGGGCGCGGCGCAGGCGCATCTCAGTATTCTCAATCAAACTACACTACAGTTACAAACGTTGATATTGGTGGAGGCAGCGCAAATAGCGTAACTTTTCGCAGTGGTAATTTTTTAGCTGCAGCGGCAATGAATTATGGCGGGCGCATTATCGAAATTGAACATATTACTGGTAAGATAAGGCACATCGCCGAACCCGCTTTTCAGATTCTAAAGGATTGTGATATTCACTTTAATGTTGGCGAGGCGCCATCGCTGATAAATTTGAAAAGGTTTTCCAACCGCATGGCTGATATGACAATGGAGTTAATCGAAGGTACATCGTCTCCATTGGCGAAAAAGCTTTATCTCACACCACCAACCCCGCTGTCTGGCAAAGGTTCTGTGTTAATGTTTTCCGGCGGAATTGGACACTATTATTACCATCCACTAGAGATAAATAGTGTAAGCGATGTAACCATCCATGATGATATCGGCCCACTTTTGGCAGAATCGCTTCGCCACCACGATGGTATACAGTCCTATGAAATAATTCCTCCATCCGAGACCCTCCGCGCCACTGTTCTAGGAGCAAGTACACAAACTGTCACTCTCTCCGGATCAACAATCTGGGCCGAAAAGGAAATACTCCCGCTAAGAAACGTGCCCGTAATTCGACCAATTCTTGAAAAAGACTTAAATCCCCAATACTTGATTCGCGCTATCGACGAGGCTGTCCATCGTTGGGATGTAGATATTGTTGGAGATCTTTTTGCGGTAGCAATAGACCTGCACCGTTCGTTGGATTACACCGCCCTGCTCCAGCTTTCGACTGGCCTTAGCCAGTTTTCCGAATCGCTACCAAAAGATAAACCTTTGATCGTGATCATTGAACGAGATTATGCCCAGGCACTTGGTCAAACGGTTAAAGGCCTTGTACCATCCCGATCATTATTGGTAATCGACCAGGTTGGCCTGATGGAAGGTGATTACATTGATGTTGGTACGCCGCTAATGGATGGTCGAGTTGTTCCACTAAGTGTAAAAACACTGGTCTTTTACCATTGAATTAGAAATCAATAGATTTCCCAGCCATTTTTTCGAAGATATTCCTGAATAATTTTTTCAATTTTCGGCATTATCAAGTTCGATTTATCCACAAAATTTGAAGCAAGGAGACCTGAATGCTCCTACGAACCAAGCTGCACGGTAAAACTTACGAATTTCCAGATATCCGCATTCTTATGGGCAAAGCCAACGAAGAGAAATCTGGTGATCGTCTGGCTGGAGTTGCCGCAGAAACTGCCGCCGAACGTATTGCTGCGCGCCTTGTGCTGGCAGAAGTACCGCTAAGCGTATTGCGCGAAACACCTGCCGTACCATACGAACAGGATGAGGTTACGCGCGTTATCCAGGATGCCGTTAACGAAACTATCTACAAAGAAATTAAACACTTGAAAGTTGGCGAGTTCCGCGAATGGATTCTGGCAGACACCACCAGCCCTGAAATGATCCGCCGCATTTCGTCTGGATTAACCGCCGAAATGATTTCCGCTGTCACCAAATTGATGTCCAATCTCGACTTGATGTATGGTGCAAGTAAAATCCACGTTACGGCGCACAGTAATAATACCATCGGGGTACCCGGAACCCTTTCCAGTCGTCTTCAACCCAATCACCCCACAGATTCGCCCGAAGGCATTCGAGCTGAAATCTATGAGGGTTTGTCTTATGGTTCAGGTGACTCGGTCATCGGTATTAACCCGGTTGACGATTCTTACTCATCCGTTGCCCGCCTTCTGGACATGACCTATGATGTCATCAAAACTTGGAACATCCCCACTCAAAACTGCGTACTTGCACATGTCACCACCCAAATGAAGTGCATGCAATCCGGCTCACCGGTCGGGTTGGTTTTTCAATCCCTTTCCGGATCGCAAAAAGGCAACGACTCTTTTGGGATTTCTGTTGGCATGCTCGACGAAGCTTACTCTCTGGCAAAAAAATACTGCTTCCCGACAGGCCCTAACTTCATGTACTTTGAAACCGGACAGGGTTCAGCGCTTTCCGCCGAAGCTCACAATGGCTGGGATCAGCTTACACTGGAAGCACGCAATTACGGGCTTGCCAAGCGATGGAGCCCATTCCAGGTGAATACTGTGGTCGGCTTTATTGGCCCCGAATACCTCTACGATGCCCGTCAGATACAACGCGCCGGACTCGAGGATCATTTCATGGGAAAACTGACAGGTATTCCGATGGGTGTGGATGCTTGCTATACGAATCATGCTCGCGCCGATCAGAATGCCATTGAAAACCTGGCTGTCATGTTGATGGCGGCTGGTTGTAACTACTTTATGGGTGTACCGATGGGCGACGACTCGATGCTCTCGTATCAATGCACTTCTTACCACGATGCCCCTACCCTGCGCCAATTATTCAAGGCACGCCCAGCTGCCGAGTTCGAAAAATGGATGGTTGACCTCGGCCTGATGAAAGATGGTGTCCTGACCGAAAAAGCCGGCGATCCGACTTTCTTTCTCAAGCGCTAAAATGGAGATGGATCATGGATGACGCCAAACTGAACGAAATTGTAGAATCCGTTGTACGACAGCTAATTGCCGCTGGGGCTGTCTCCGGGCTTCAATCCCCCCAAACCAAAGCGCAACCGGTCCAACCTGTTGCTGCACCTGTCTTGATTCCGCAACCTGCGATAGCCAGCACAGGAAAATCAAATTCCTATGCCAATCTTAACATTGATTTACCTGACCCCACAACAGTTGATTTACGTTACAAAGCTCGTGTGCGTAACACCAGGGATCCATCAGCGCTTACTGAATTGATCGGCTCCACTAGTGCTCGTATCGGAGTCGGGCGTGCTGGTCCACGTTATAACACAGCCTCGCTTCTATTATTTCAAGGTGATCATGCTGTTACCCAAGATGCGCTCTACAGAGATATTGATCAAAATTTGCTTAATGAGTTCGGCCTATTCACAGTTCAAACCAACATCACAGGTGGTAAGGAGCAATTCCTCCTACGCCCAGATTTGGGCCGCCAACTCAGTGAAGAGGCAAAGCGCACAATCGCCGAAAAATGCATCCAAAATCCAAACGTTCAAGTAGTTATTGGCGATGGGTTGAGCGCAGCTGCAATTGAAGCCAACCTTCGCCAGATGTTCCCTGTCATCAAACAGGGTGTTCAGGCTGCCGGGTTAACGTTTGGCACTCCTTTCCACATCAAATATTGCCGTGTGGGGGTAATGAACGACATTGGCACTGCCATCAAGCCAGATGTTATCATCTTATTGATTGGTGAAAGACCCGGGTTGGGACGCGCGGAAAGCATGAGCGCTTACATGGGGTATAAACCTAAAACGGGAGATAGCGATGCTGACCGGGATGTTGTTTGCAACATCTTTGAAAATGGCGGAACCAACCCGCTCGAAGCCGGGGCTTTCGTGGTGCAAATCGCTCAAAAAATGCGCCAACATCAGGCATCTGGCGTGAAATTGAAACTGGCAACGGCATAAATAACCTGATGTTATCGAAACAGACCCCAGAAGTTCTGGGAAAAGGAGATGCTGATGGGCGTCCTTGATCCAATTTTCGCAACCCCACTTTCGGTGCGGCTGATCCCCAATGTCGATCCGAATTTTGCAGAACAGCTTAAACTTCGGCCTGACCAACATTCGATTGGCCTGATAAGTGCTGATAACGATGATGCAACCTATGTATCCATCGATGAAGCCACCAAAATGGCTGACGTAGAGGTTGTCTATGCCCACTCATTTTATGCAGGAGCTGCACATGCTTCCGGGTTGCTTTCCGGCGAAATCATGGCGATTATCGCTGGTCCAAACCCCGCAGAAGTACGCGCAGGTCTGGATGCCGCTTTAAACTACATGAAAAATGAGGCGATCTGGTATTCTGCCAATGAAAACGCATCGATTGCGTTTTTTCCTCATCTTATTTCTCGCACAGGCTCTTACCTTTCAAAGGTTTGCAATATTCCCATCGGCGCACCGATTGCGTATCTGGTTGCGCCACCCATGGAAGGACTCGTCGCATTAGATGCTGCACTCAAAGCATCGGCTACATCCATCGTATCGCTGACCATGCCTCCATCTGAGACCAACTACATGGGCGTGATGTTGACCGGTGACCAACCTGCTTGTAAAGCCGCTACAATCGCATTCCGCGAAATGGTTTTAGAAATCGCGCGAAATCCGATCAGTTATTAGGAAAGATCATGCCCGATATTGACAACGACCTTCTATCTATACAAGAAGCCCGTACCCTGGCAACGGCTGCTCATCAAGCTCAGAAGCAATTTATTCATGCCTCGCAAGCAGAAGTTGACCGAATATGCCAGGCAATGTCCGAAGCTGCTTTTGCTGCCGCGGAACGCTTAGGGCGCATGGCATCTGAAGAAACCGGGTACGGCGTTCCAGAACACAAAACCCTTAAAAATATAATTTCATCCAAGCTGCTTTGGGATGCAATCAAAGATATCCCTACAGTTGGTATCATCCGCCAGGATGCAAAAAAGAAAACAGTCGAAATCGCCTGGCCGATGGGGGTGATTGCGGCACTAACCCCAAGTACTAATCCAACATCCACCACCATGTATAAAACCTTGATATCGGTCAAAGCCCGGAATGGTATCGTGATCGCACCGCATCCATTCGCAGCAAAATGCTGCGTTGAAACAACACGGCTGATGGTGGAAGCAGGTGAACGCGCAGGGATGCCAAAGGGGCTGGTCAGTTGTATGACCAAGGTTACTTTGCCCGGAACCCAGGAGTTGATGAAACACAAATATGTTGCGCTGATACTGGCTACCGGTGGTTCTGACATGGTCAGGGCAGCACATTCTGTTGGCAAACCTGCTTATGGTGTTGGCCCTGGTAATGTACCCGTGTATGTTGACCGGTCCGCTGACTTACAACGAGCAGCCAAATACATCGTGGCATCAAAAGCATTCGATCATTCTGTAATTTGCGCCACCGAGCAAGCCGTTATTGCCGACAAGCCGATCGCAGCTCAGCTAGAAGAGCTTATGAAGGCAGAAGGTGCGTACTTTGTAAACGATGAGCAGGCACGCGCCTTGGCCGGAATTTTATTTGCAGGGCATCTCCCCAACCCAAAATCGGTTGGCAAAAGCCCCCAACAATTGGCTCAAATGTGTGGAATCGGTGTACCATCCTCCGCTCGCATATTGGTAGCAAGGTTGAAGAGTGTTGGCAGTGCCGAACCACTGTCGGGCGAAAAATTAACCACGGTGCTGGGTTGGTATGAAACAGATGGTTGGGAAGCTGGTTGTGAGCGTAGCCTCGAACTCATTAATTACGGTGGGCGCGGTCATTCTTTGGTAATCCACGCACAAGACGAGAAGGTTATTACCCAGTTCGGACTTGAAAAGCCAGTCTTCCGCATCCTCGTCAATACATTCGGTACTTTGGGCGCCACTGGATATACCACTGGTGTTATGCCATCCATGACTCTTGGCTCTGGTGGGGTTGGCGGGGCGATTACAGGAGACAACATCACCGTTCATCACCTGTATAATATCAAGCGCATTGCCTACGAGATCACACCACCGCCTGAAGCTGCAATGAGACCCGGTTCAACCGATGACCCATCACAGCTCAGCGGGAAAATCAATCAGGCAGCGGTTACTGTTGGCGCTGCCGAAAATCAGATCGATGAAATTGTCCGCCGCGTGTTGGCGGAACTCAAAAAGTAGAAACCAGAGAAAATGATTCTCTGTTTCCATGACACTCAATTTTGTAATAAGGAGATATAAGCCATGCCAGTAGACGTTTCCATGATTGCTCTCGGAATGGTCGAGACAAAAGGTTTGATTGGTGCAATTGAAGCCGCCGATGCGATGGTCAAAGCCGCAAACGTAACCCTGATCGGCAGCGAATATGTCGGTGGTGGGTTTGTAACTGTTATGGTGCGCGGCGATGTAGGCGCAGTAAAAGCAGCGACTGACGCAGGCGCCGCAGCTGCAAAGCGGGTCGGCGAATTGGTATCCGTCCATGTAATCCCACGACCGCATGCCGATGTAGAAATGATCCTGCCCGCGCTTACCAAGGGCTCATTCGGCGGTAAATCAGGCAAGTAAGCTTACTGCGTTCTGCCGTAAGCTCTACCTTTGATGCCTAAAGGTGATAAGGCCGGATCCCTGTATTCTTCAGGGAATGGATGAGTAATGCCGAAACAATTATTTACTGCCTCAGATATCCGCCGTCTTGCCCGTGAGCAGAAATCTGACCTGCTAATCATCAGCCCGGATGATATTGTTACACCCGAGGCGGCTGATGTTGCGCGTGAGTTGGGCGTCCGGTTGTTACGGGAGAGCTTCGATGCGAGTCGGGGCGACCTTACCAGCCAGACGCCTGATTTCGGCGCCCTTCCAAGACCAACTGCATCGTCTTTGTCACTACCACCATTGAAAATGGTCTTTGGTGATGGGGTGATAATGGATCCTTTTGGGGAAGGGTTGGCGACACCCGGCACCAATGTGCGTTTGAAAGATGTGATTACATCCGCGGATGGTTCATCTATGGCGGCTGGGTATATGGCGCTCGACAAGGGCGAATTTCCATGGACTTTGACCTATGATGAAGTTGACATCATCCTCGATGGCGAACTTGTCATAACTCGTGGAAATGTAGCAGTTCATGGCAAACCTGGTGATGTTATCTTCATACCCAAAGGCTCAAGCATTTCGTTTGGCACTCCGTCGCAGGTCCGGTTTATTTATGTCGCCTTCCCGGCAAATTGGAATGAATAAAGATGACTATTATCACCGAGAGCGAACTGCGAGAAATGTGGCAAAATGGGCGTGGTCAACTACCTCATTTCCCACTGGGTACGCGGTTTTCCGTTTCGGCACAGGATTTTTTTAAGTCTCATCAAATAAAACCTCTTTTTGACGAAGACGCACCAGACAAAACTATTCAAAATGGAACATGGGATAAGCCAGGTATATTTCCTGTTGTCCTGACGGGTCCGATTCCGATTTGCTCCGAATGTGGCCAACCCATGCAGGTCAAGCCCGAACACATGACCCAGATCGATGCTGGGCATTTCGCATCAAAAACAAGTCCCAGGTTGATTCTGCGTGGCCGAATCGATAGCCTCCATGCCGTTTTGATGCTTACAGCATCAACTGCCCGCCAATTTGAATTGCCCGAGCTTGCAAAAAACTTGGATACGCTGGCTGCATATTGTCGTGAGATTATGAGCGCAGAATATAATCGACGCCCAGTAGCACCTCTTTTCATGATGGGCAAAAGTGAACAGGATTTACACGACATTTCTCACTGGCCAGAGAGGCATCTCGGCATCACACATATAGCTGCTGGTACCTATGACCACCAAATCCTGCATTGGCTCAACTTGCTGCGAACTCAATGTCGAGAGGTGGAAGTGATTGTTCTGCAAACCTTTCCTCCAGATGGGATTGACCCAGACAGTGTTGGGGCTGGTTTAGCTCGCGCATTAAACCGTCTTTCATCAGCTGTTTATGTTTTGGAACTATATTTTCAAGCTGGCAAATTAAGTTGGAAAAAATCGGGATAGGTGCTCTTTCTCTAAACTATCTGATTTGTAAATTATTTTTTCGAGATCTTTTTTAGCCTTCAATAAATTATAACGATTGAACAATCCTATAAAACTGCCTTAATGAACCCAAATTTGACTGATCTGCTCGAAAAAACTGATCGTGTAATGAATGGTCGTGCCACTAGATGGCATGCACTACCAGACTTGATATCGCCAAATGGAGAATACAAGGGTAGTTTCCATGTAGGTGTTGACCTGGGTACTGCATATACCGTTCTCATTGTGCTGGATGAAAACTACCAGCCTATCGCAGGAACCTATCAATTTGCCCAAATCGTCCGCGATGGATTGGTCGTGGATTTTGTTGGTGCGGTTTCGTTATTGCGCCAAATGAAAAAGAAGGTCGAAACTGAGTTGGGTTTTGAGTTAAAATCCGCTGCTTCATCTTACCCACCAGGTGTTCCCAGGGCAGAAGTACGTGCCACGGCGAATGTGCTTCAGGCATCCGGATTCGAATGCACAGGTCTGTTGGATGAACCAACCGCCGCTAATAATGTTCTGCAAATTGACGATGGGGCCATCGTTGATGTAGGAGGCGGGACAACCGGTATAGCTGTACTTAAAAAAGGCAAAGTAATTTACACTGCTGACGAACCCACTGGCGGAACGCATTTTTCTCTGGTTATCGCTGGGGCCAAAAACATAACATTTGAACAAGCCGAAGAACTCAAAAAAGATCCTCGCGAACAAACCCAGCTGTTGCCAGTGGTAAGTCCTGTAATGGAAAAAGTTGGCAGTATCATTAACCGGCATGTGGCTGGCCGAAAAGTGAAGAAACTCTACCTTGTCGGCGGAACGTGTGCCTACCCCGGCATGGCCAAAGTAGTTCAAGATTTTACTGGCATCGAAACTGTTGTCCCCGGGAGTCCCCTGTTTGTAACTCCACTTGGGATTGCAATGCACAACTAAAAAGGAGTACGTCAATGGGCGATCAATTTTCATTACGTTGTTATTCTTATATCGACCGCATGCAGCCCCAATACGCGGCTTTCGTTGGAACTGTAACACAAGGTGACTTACCAACTGAAGCAATGGCTGCGCTATATATAGAAGTCGCTCCCGGCAATGAAGTTTTTCGTCTGGTAGATATCGCCGTAAAAGCCACAGAAGCCAAACCAGGCGCGCAAATTGTCGAACGGGAATTTGGTATGTTCGAGGTGCATTCAAGATCTCAATCAGAGGTGATTGAAGCTGGTAGGATCGTCCTGGAGCGCATCGGTCTCAAGATTGAAGATCGCGTTAAACCAGAGATCGCTTCAGTACAAATCATCACAAATGTTGACCCTTACCAGGCCCAATTACTTAACCGCTTTCGCCGCGGCAGCATGCTTGTTCCAGGTGAAACCATGTTAGTGCTTGAGTGCGCACCAGCGGCTTATATTAACTATGCCCTTAATGAAGCTGAAAAGGGCTCCAATATTAAAGTGTTGCATGTCTCGTCGGTAGGACGGTTTGGTCGCATGTGGTTATCTGGTTCGGAAGCGGAAATCCTTACTGCCAGAAACGCCGCCGTAACTGCAATAGAAAACCTTGAAGGTCGCGTTGGAAAATAATCTAATTGCATTAATTCGGTGAGGTGTAATATGCCCAAAATCTTTTATACAGAACGCGATATTGATGATATGTTTGCGCGTGGCGTGACCAGCATCGATGTGCACGATGGGGTGGTGCTGACCGATCTTGCTCGCGAACGCATGTTTAAGATTGGCATGACACCCAACCGTGTAAAACCGAACGTGCACCCGGAAGATAATCCACAAGAGATACTGGTACATAAGGTAAAAGCTGCCGTAATTGCCCGTTTGAATGGACAGATAGATCCGGCTCTGTTGGACAATGTCATCAGGCGAGTATTGGCAAATATGAAGTAATATCAAGACCAATTAAGAAAAGGTTTAAGATAAAAATGACTGATCGTTGATCAGTCATTTTTATCTTAAACCAGGTAATACGTTCTCAATTGGCTCGATCCTGAAAATTTCAACCTATTCTTTCAACGCCAATTCCAGGTAGGTCTGGAAGATAAAGGAATGCGCCATCATAGCGTATACCACGATAAGGATCATTTTTTATCAAAAGCGGACCGTCCAGATCGATAAAATCACATAAAGGGGCAAGATGTGCGGCAGCAGTAACGCCAACAGTCGTTTCCACCATACACGATAGCATAATTTGCATATCATTAGCCCTGGCAGTATGAATTGTGCGTAGAGCTTCCCGTACCCCCCCGGTTTTCATCAGCTTTACCACCACACCATCAACAGCACCAGCCATCCGGATTATGTCACGGGAAGTTTTAACACTTTCATCAGCAAAAATAGGGATCGAAACATTTTGGTCGAGTAACTTCTGTTTCAACCAGAAAAAGCCATCGATATCATCAGTTGCTAGAGGCTGTTCCACAAATTCAATCCGGTAATCTACAAGTCGTGGGATCAATTTAAGCGCCTGTTCACGTGACCAAGCTGCATTAGCATCCACACGAAGCCTTGCATCAGTGGCAAGCCTGATGGCAGCGATGATGGCCTCATCACTTTCATTCCCGCCCAGTTTTACTTTGATAATTGGATAACCTGATTCTCTAGCCCGCAGCGCCATCATCTCAACATTGTCCATGGCGATGGTGAATGACGTTTGCGGCAGGGATATCGGATTAAGACCAAAAAGCCTGTAAAGCGGTTGCCCAAGCCGTTTCCCCCACAAATCATGCAGAGCAACATCAACAGCCGCACGGCCCGCCCGCGAACCGTGCGGCAAACGTGAAAGAACCCCATCAATATCAAAAGGGTCATTACCCAAATCAGGAATTGTCTTCAGGTAGGCAATAATACTTTCCTGGGTTTCCCCATAATAAGGCACTGCGGGGGCCTCTCCAACGCCTTCATCCAGATGAACGAGAACATTAAACCTTTGGTCGTCAGCACCATGAGCGATTCG
>CAIMZS010000607.1 GCA_903846015.1 uncultured Anaerolineae bacterium
AGCATCCAATATGGAATTTTTTTCCATATTGGAGCTATTATTATTATTTTAAATATGAAGAAGATGAATAGAGAGAGTAATAATAGTAATAATAATAATAGGAATAGGGAAAAAAATTCCCTATTGACGCATCGTTTTTACGTCTTTTTTACGTAGAATTTATCTTAAATTTACGACTTTAGATTGCTACAATGCCAGAAAACGACGTAAAAATAAGTTAATTACTGGTAAAAGACGTAGACCACGAACATTTTTTGCGATCACTTCTTTTTCTTCTTGTGGCGCAGACGAGATTTGGAGGCGGGTTGTTCAACGCTCCTGGCGCGCGGCTCGGGAACGTCGACAGGTTCTGGACGCAAGGCATCGAGTTGTCGATGCACATCGGATGCTTCAAGCGGTTGGCCCGATTCTTCATACAGAAACACCAGGCGCTCAAGCACGTCAACCCGATCCTTTTACGCGGGGCGCTGGAGGGCGCGCTTAAGGATAACCTCGCCGCGCTCAAATTCCTTGTCAGAGAAACTCCCCAGCCAGTACTGGTCAGCTCAACCGATATAAGCCCAGCCTTCATCCGGGAGGCGTTCAACCAGGCTGAAGACAGCTTCACTCAGTGGTTAGGCTTTTTGCGATAGTGCCGGTTCTTGCACGGCCACGGCACGAGATGGATATAGCTGGAAACCCGTGGAAAAAAAATTTTCTGGACAGATATAGAACTGAAAAACGCTGAAAGGTCAAGACCTTTTGGAAAATAGAACGCAAGGATAAGAGTCTGGGTTCGGAACACTCACAAATAATTTCAAAACCGGCATCCTGTCGAAAACTGCGCAAGACTTCCGCGAGCTTTTTCGTATCTTTGGTAGCCTTCGTGATTCAAAGCCCTGGCACTTGAAACTTCAATCCAGTCATGCTCATCCTTCTAACGCCCTGTCAATGAGATTCTTGCACAAAAAGCAAGAAATTATCGCCTCGTGCAAGAACCGGGACTATCGCAAGAAACGAGACCTTGCATGGAAAGAACTTCTTGCTTTTCCTTAATACCCTTCACGTCTGCGATTTGGCAGTTAAGCTCTTCCGGCTTGTTCGGGTTAAATATACTCCAGCTTTTGTTGAAATTATCCGGACAATCAAGGTCAATCACGCTCTTGACCTTGATCTTCAATCTAAAATCGGCAATTAAAAAATCTAAAATCCAAAAAGTCCTATTCCGCGGCCATTGGTTTTCTCAACCTGATAGTACCAATGGCATATGTCAAATTATTCCACAAGCGGTTAAACTTCCACCATCTATTTGTCTTTAAAAAAGAGAGCGGACATGAAAAAAGTCATCCTTATTATCATTAACCTTATTCTGTTTGGCGTGTTAATCGGGGCGACCTCCAGCCTGGTCACCCCGGCCCAAGCCGCCACAAGCTTGCCAGTCTACAGCGATGCCCTCGCCACTGGATGGCAAAATTGGTCTTATGGCGGCATCAAAACCAGTTTTGCCAACACCACTCCCAAACATGGCGGAAAGAAGTCACTCGCCGTTACCTACACCGGCGGTTGGAGTGGTCTGCAAATTGGCTATCATGGCGCCAACCTGGATGTCAGCGCGTATGATACCCTGCGCTTTTGGATACACGGCGGTACAAAAGGCGGGCAAAAGATCCTGGTAAAAATTGGCACCCTGGAACAAACCATCATCCCCAAGGCCAAAAGCTGGCAGCGCATCGATATTTCCCTTTTACCCCTCGGCTCGGCCCGGACAGTCTACACCATCGCCTGGTTCAACAACACCGGCGGCAGCCAAAAGATTTTTTACCTGGACGATATTGCCTTTGTCAACCTGGGAACCCCCACGCCCACACCCCCACCTCCGGCTGCCGCCCCGGCGTTAAATATCGACGCATCCGCCAACTCTCACTCGATCAGTCCGTATATCTACGGCATGAATTATGCCAGCGAGAACATAGCTACAGACTTGCGTTTGCCGGTCAGCCGCTGGGGCGGGAACTCAACCACTCGTTACAACTGGCAAAATGACACCACCAATACCGGCAACGATTGGTACTATGAAAATATCCCTGAAGAGGCCGGCGCAGCCGATAAGTTCGTCCAGCAAAATCTGCGCACCGGCTCCCAATCCCTGCTGACCGTACCGCTGATCGGCTGGGTCGCTAAGAGCCGCCCGGCAGGTCATCCTTACGACTGTGGCTTCAAAATCAGCAAGTATGGCAACCAGCAAGACGCGGACTGGCAGTGGGACCCAAACTGCGGGAACGGCGTTCTGCCGAACGGCACAAACGTAACCAGCAACAACCCCACCGATACCAGCATAGCCACCACCGCAAGCTTCGTCAGCGACTGGGTCAACCACCTGACCAGCACGTTTGGCACCGCCGCGAATGGCGGGGTGATGTTCTATAACCTCGACAATGAGCCCATGCTGTGGAACAGCACCCACCGGGATGTTCATCCAAACCCAACCAGCTACGATGAATTGCGGGACCGCACCTTCACCTATGCGGCTGCGGTCAAATCCGCCGACCCAACGGCAAAAACCCTGGGACCGGTCGTGTGGGGTTGGTGCGCCTACTTTTATTCTGCCGTAGATGGCTGCAGCCCGGGCGCCGACCGCCAGGCTCATGGCAACGTCGACCTTGTCGAGTGGTATCTCCAGCAAATGCGCATTTACCAACAGCAGCAGGGCGTTCGCCTGCTGGATTACCTGGACATGCATATTTATCCACAGATCGATGGGGTTTATGGGGACGCCCTTGGCAGCGCAGATGTTCAAGCCAAACGGCTGCGTTCCACGCGCCAGTTGTGGGATAGCACTTATGTCCATGAAGGCTGGATTGGCCAACCAGTTTATCTGATCCCACGCATGAAAACATGGGTGGCAAACGATTATCCTGGTACCGGCACCGCCATTACTGAATACAACTGGGGCGCGCTCGGCTTTATGAACGGCGCCCTGGCGCAGGCTGACCTGCTAGGCATCTTTGGCCGGGAAGGCCTGGATCTTGCAACCCTGTGGGGCGGCCCCACCGATCCAAACGCTCCTGGTATCTTCGCCTTTCGAATGTACCGCAATTATGATGGGCAAGGCGGCGCCTTTGGAGAAACCAGCCTGGGAGCCGCCAGCACAGATCAGGAAAAATTAGCCATCTATGCTGCCAGGCGCAGCGCGGATGGCGCCCTGACTTTGATGGTCATTAACAAAACCGGGCAGGCTCAGACCAGCACCCTTACCTTAAAAAACTTCAACACAGGGACTTCCGCACTGGTGTTTCGATACAGCTCCGCCAATCTGTCGGCGATTGTACATGAAGCCAACCAGTCCGTTTCCGCCAGCGGTTTTTCTGCGACTTACCCGGCCAACTCGATCACCATCCTGGTCATTCCAGCGGGTTAACCCCACAAATTACGCCGGGGTTGGGGCAAATCCGCTCAACCCCGGCGCTGAAAACAATCCCCAAAAACAACCTCAAAAAGCTCTTATCCTCGTTATCCGCGTTTTTCCACGGCTGATTGTTTTTTCGGTTCTCATCAGATTTGGGGGAAAAGAAAAAATTTAATATGGACACCCTATGGGTTATGCATATTACTATATAATAATAATACGCAAACATCAAGTTGAAGGACTGAATGACAAAACCTGACGAAATAAAAGGTGACAATAATCCTGGCTACAATTTCAGGCCTGTTCGTGCCCTTACGAGACGAGGTTTCTTGAAATTCATAAAAATTGCCAGTCTAAGCACCGTTTTTTTAGCTGCTGGGACCTACATCACACAAATCGAATCGAATTATCTGGATGTAACCCAAATCGAGTTGACGCTGCCACATCTTCCGGCGGCGTTCTCCGGGTTTCGCTTTGTGCAGATCAGCGATATTCATATGGGCGGCTGGATGAACAAGCAGCGCCTGACCCACATCTTCGATCTGATAAAAGAGCAGAATCCGGACCTGGTTGTTCTCAGCGGGGATTATGTCCAGGGACGTTCTGTGGCTTTCACCAGTCAGCAGGAACTGGATGAACTGGAAGCTGCTCTCAAAGAGCTGGCAATCCGGTTCCAGACCCTGGCAGTGCTGGGCAACCATGAATATTGGTTCAATGCGCCCACCATAATGGCATTACTCCAACGCAGCGGGGTGCGCGTGTTGATCAACTCGGTGGAAACAATCTCCATCGGACAGGAAAGCTTATATTTTGCAGGTGTCGGTGACGTTTTCGAACGCCAGGACCGCATCCAGGATATCCTACCGGAACTACCCGCGAATGCCTGTGCCATTATGGTGGCGCACGAGCCTGACTTTGCAGATCAAAGCGCTGCCACTGGGCGGTTTGATCTGCAAATCTCCGGCCATTCCCATGGTGGACAGGTCGTTTTTCCGGCCCTGGGTGCCCTGGTTTTACCGTACCTGGCTCGCAAGTATCCTTCCGGTTTATACCAGGTGGGCAACATGTTCCAGTATACCAACCGGGGCGTTGGTATGACACCGCCCTTTATCCGCTACAACTGCCGGCCCGAGATCACGGTCTACACCTTACGCGCACCGCAGGGTTAATAAAGTCTTTCAGTGCGGTGCAACTTTTCGGAGCGCGCTCTCTGCCAAGTGGTAATCTCCTCATTGTCGGCAATTGTCATGCGAGTGGTTCCACTGCAAAATGCTGTTCCGTGTGTAAGAAACAACGGACGTGACAGGTGCTCTCCCTGTCGCCCATCCCCACGTCGCGAAGAGCACTCTCTCATCGCACACCTGTCCCGGTGTCCTTCGGAAATGACAGCTATACGAAATTACAAGATTGTCAAAATCAATACAACCTGCGCAATGAGGCTGGGTGGTGGATGACGGCAATTTGTGGTTGGGTTAATAAATACATGCCTCGGGGGCAGTGGTACCGTAGGTGTGCAGGTACTGCAGGCATTCTTCATAGGTCAGGCTGCGGGTGACGCGCGATTTTGCGAACAGGATCAGATCCTGGATATTCATATACAGGACATAAATGCCGGATTTGCCCCCCACCGCCAGGCGGGTTCCATCCGGGCTGAAGGACACGCCGCTCACACCACCGGCATCGACCGGCAGGTTCAACAAGCTGGCGCCGGTAGCCACCTCCCAGACGCGCACCGTGCCGTCCAGGCTGGCGGAGGCAAGCAAAGCGCCATCCTGGCTGAAGGCGAGCCCCCGAATATAACCGGATTGACCCTTCAGCGTAAATAAGGGCTGGCTGGAGCCTGCCTCAATTTGGCGCGCATTCCAGATACTGAGGGTGCCATCCCAACTTCCAAGCGCCAGGTAGATGCCATCCGGGCTGTACGCTGCAGAGGAAACACCGGGCGAGAAAGGCAGGGTGAATAATTTTTCACCGGTCTCGGCGCTCCAAATGACGCCGTCCTGCAAATTAATCCCTGTAAGCAGGTTTTTCCCATCCGGACTGTATGCAATGGAGGTGAGGGCATATCCGTTGGAAGGCAATTTGAACAACTGCTTCTTCGTTGAAAGATCCCAGATGATGGCGGTGCCATCGTCGCCGGCGCTGGCCAGGCGGGCACCATCCGGTGAAAAAGCAACTTGATTAATAATTCCCTGTTCGGGAAGCAGACCGAGCTTCCTTTCCCCGGTTTGCGCATCCCAGATATAAATGACCATGGTACTATTGATGATGGCGGCCAGCTTGCCATCAGGACTGTACGTGGTCGTCCAGACCGAGTTGTCATTCCCAAACTTGAGCAATTCCTGACCGGATTGCGCATCCCAAATATGCGCCAGGCCATCGGTATGATCGGAAAGGAGACGTTTTCCGTCAGCGCTGTAGCTGATTTTCTGAGAAAAGTTTTTCTCGACATTATAAGGAATGGGAATAAAAAGCGCTTCCGTGGGTGGAACAAGGCTCCAGATGCGCACGGTACCATCCCAGCCCGCAGTTGCCAGGTGTGAACCGTCCAGACTGAAGGCAACACTGTTGACCGTACCGGTATGACCCGAAAAAGTAAATAACAACTCGGCCGTCTTACTATCCCAAATCTTCACTTTTTGATCGTCGCCGACCGTGGCAGCCAGGCGGCCGGTCTTGCTAAAAGCAATATCGCGGGGCTGGGCGGTGTGCCCAAGGTTGCCGCTGAATACTTCCTGCCCGGTGGCAGCATCAAACATTTTAATAAATGCAATGTCATTGTTACAGACGGCGGCAATCCGTTTGCCATCCGGGCTGTAAGCCACCCCCAAAACCCCGATGGAACCATTTGAAGACACCACGGAAAGCCTGAGGGATTCCTTCCCGGTGCTGGCATCCCACACCCGGACGTTGCCATCGCGCCCGCTGGAAGCGACCTGTTTTCCATCCGGACTGAAGGCGACATCATCGACTTGATAGCGATGGTCGGTAAAGGTAACCAGCTGCTTCCCGGTGAGGGCATCCCAAACGATGGCAGTTTTATCCTTGCCTGCCGTGACAATCTGCCGTCCGTCCGGGCTGTACGCCAGGTTATTGACCCAATCGGTGTGACCCTTGAGGGTGAGCAGCGCTTTTCCGGTGGCGAGATCCCAGATGATGACTGTCTTATCATAACTGGAGGTGGCCACGCGTTTGCCATCCGGGCTGTAGACAATGCCAGTCAGCTCAGCAGTGTGCCCCGTAAGTGTCCTGATGGGTTGGCCAGTATTTGCAGTCCAAATTTTTGCTGTCATGCTTGTAAAGTCGGCCGTGGCAAGCGTTTGGCCGTCAGGGCTGTAAGCGACGCCCATCGTTGCGCCGTTCTCGATATGGATGATCGACGAGAGATGCGTCGCCAGGACGGAACGATGCAGGGCATTTTCGGCTTCAAAGGTGGGGTTGGTGGATTCGGCCTGCAAGGCCAGCAAGATGCTCAGGGCGGGGTCAACTTCCAGGTTGCTGAGGGCTGCCGCGGCAAGTTCCCTGGACACAGCGACTTTTTCATTGGCCCGGGCAGTGACCACATTCTGATTGGCCTGATTTCCAAAATACAACGCCATGCCTGCAAACACAAGCGCGACCAGCAGGGCAACCGAAAGGAAAATGGCGCCCACTCTTAGCCGCCGGGTGGACAGACTTTGCAATTCGGCGCGGCTTGATTCGGCCTCGGCCAATTTTTGGGCAGTCTGCAATTCACGCTGCAGGCGTTCGGCCTCCTGGGCGGCCTGTTGGTCGCGGGCGCTCAGGCTGGCTGCCAGGTAATCCAGCTCCTGCTGGGTTAAAGCCAGCGCCGGGCTGGAAACCCAGCCTTCGTACTGGGCCAGTTTTGCCCCGCTCAACAAAAAGCTGGGGTCGCCCCGGGCAGTGAGCCATTCGGAAGCCGTCAGGGCGAGCTGGCGCTGCATGCGCACCAGGGTGCGGCTGTCCTCCAGCCAGCTGCGCAGCCGCGGCCATTCGCGAATGATGGCTTCGTGGGCCACTTCCACGGTCGGTCCGCGGGTGCCAGGGTCGCGGTCAAAAGAGAGCAGGCGGGCATTGCCAAATTTGTCCAGCACGGCTTTAATCGAGCTGACAACTTTGACGGGATCGAGCCCGGTGAACTGCAAATTTTCCAGTTCACCGATCAGCGCGCGGCGGCGGGTATCTTCAACACCTTCGCCGAGCGTCACCAGGCGCAGGAAGATCTGCCGGGCGATCAGCCTGGCATCGGCATCCAGGGCGGTGAAGACCTCTTCGGCCCGGCGCCCGAGCGCACCCAGCACGCCGCCGATCTCCTGGTAGGCTGATTTCGTCAGAACGTTATCGACGCGCTTTTCAAACATCTCGGTCAGGGCATACTGCAGCAAGGGCAGTGTGCCGGGTTGGTCGCCAAGATCGTGCAGGATGGCGGCCACCAGGCCGGCCTCCAACTGCAGGCCGACGCGCTCAGCAGGCGAGGTGATGGCGCTTTCCAGCTCATCCAATGTGAGCGGCAGGACAAGCTCCATACGCTGGTGAATCAGATCGGCGAAATCCATATAGCCGAGCGGCCGGTCAATAAAATCGGCGCGCATCGTCAGGATGACTCGCACGCGGCTGTTCTCATCCAGGATGGCTGCCACCAACAGGCCCAGGAAGCTGACGCGTTCGGCCTCATCCTGCAGCAGGGTGAAGAGTTCCTCGAACTGATCAATGACCAGCACCAATTCCACAGCAGGGTCAACCGGCAGCGAGCGGCGCACGGCGCGGATCAGACCGCGATGATCTTTTTGAAACTGCTCGATGAGCGAGGCGGGCGGGTTGACCGCGACACGCAGCAGGGCGGCTTCCAATTCCTCCAGCGGATGAGCTCCGGGCATCATCTCGACGATGAACCAGTTTTCCGAACCGGGCAGCGCGCCGCGCCGCAAGGCCGGGATGAGGCCCGCCTTGACGATGGATGATTTGCCGCTCCCGCTAGGGCCGACAATCGTCAGGATGCGTGATAAATCGCCAGACTCGCCAAGACGGACCAGCAGCTGCTGAGTCAAGGTTTCGCGCCCGTAGAAATCCTGGGCATCGCCCTCTACAAAAGCGTGCAGCCCCTTGTAAGGGTTGTCCACTTCGCCCAGGGGCTGCACCGCAACCAGCCGAGTTGTGGATTCATGCCTGCCAGGCCCCAAGATGGGCCGCAGATCGTTCAAGAACAAATCGACATTCTCATAACGCTGGAGCGGGTCTTTGTCGGTGGCGCGCTGGATGATCGCATCCAGCGATTTTGGCAGGCCGCCGCGGTGAACAGACAGGGCGGGCATGGGCGTATTCAGGTGCTGCGCCATGACGTCAAATGGGGTCTGCCCGTGGAAAGGCAGGCTGCCGGTGAGCAGCTCATAGAGCAGCACGCCGAAGGCATAGATATCGGTTTGCGGGCGGACGAATTCGGAGCGGATCTGTTCCGGCGAAAGATAGTCAAGCGAACCAATGATGACATCCGTTTGGGTGGCGAATGAAGAGTTGCTTAAATTCTTGGCGATGCCGAAATCAGCCAGGTAGGCATTGTTGTCTTCATCCAGTAGGACGTTGGCCGGTTTGAGGTCGCGATGGATGACACCGGCGCGGTGCGAGGCGCTCAAGGCGGAACCAACCTGCTCCATGATGCGTAGCACGGTTTCTTTGGAAAGCTCTGCGCCGCTGCGCAGCAAGGTATGCAGGCTGCCGCCGCGCAGCAGACGCATGATCAGGTAGGCCACGCCGGGTTCACGCCAATAGTCATAGAGCGGCACGATGTGCGGGTGTTCAAGCCGGGCTACGAGCTGGGCTTCGGCTTCAAAGCGCCGGATGAAATCGGGATGGTTGGCGTACATCGGCAGGATGATCTTGATGGCAACTTCGCGTTCCACCAGGGGTTGGACGGCGCGGTAGACGGCGCCCATGCCGCCCTTACCGAGGCGTTCGCCGAGGGCATATCCGCGTATGGCGCGGCCGCTCAGGTCGGCGCTGCCGATCTCTTCGGGGGCTGGCAACGGGGTGATATCGGGTTCCTGAATGACGCGTTCCGCGCGCGCCAGCCGGACAAACTCAGCCCGTTCTTCGAGCGGGATGTTGAGCGCCATCGCCAGGCGTTCGGCGATCTGGATGGAGGGGCGCAGGTCATCAGCTTCGATCTTGCGCAGTGTGATGGGCGCGCAGCCAACGCGGCGGGCGAGTTCTTCCTGGCTCAGGCCAAGGTCACGGCGGCGTTTTTTTGCAAAGCTTCCAAAGCTGGTTTCTGCGTTCATGGTCAGCACCCTTCGTTGATGAATATAGGTAAGTTTGTCTGGTTTCCACTATACAGGTTTGCGGGGCGAATTACAAGTATTTTGGGCGGGTTGTATCGCTTTTATATCGGTATTAGAATCTGCTCAGCCAATGAAAATGGGACGCGAATCGTCTCAGGTTCGAGGGGATTATCGCTGGTTTTGTATTCATCAGGCATAGGGCGAACAGTTTCTTTTCCAGGCTGCTGGCATCGCTGAAGGGTCGCGGGCACAAATCCCCTGCACTTGGCGTGAAAGTCGGATGAATCCGACTCCGGTCTCACTCAGCCCGCGGGGCTTCCCATGAAATCAGCCGGCAATTGAGACAGACCATTTTCCGAAATATTGAACCACACTCGGTCTTTGAGTGCGCTTGCCCTGCCGGGCCAATATGGGTATAATGTACCAAACAAAGGCGATGATGGAAACGAGTAGGCCAGTCGATCTGCCAGCGAGTTCGGAGTTGGTGTGAGCCGAATCAGTGAAACGGGCTGAAAATCCTTCCGGAGTTTCGATCTGAAAGCGCAAGCGAGTAAGAAAGACGGTGTCGTTCCCGTTAAAAAAACGAGAGGCTGCGGAAACAAGTCCTCGTAAAAGTGCCTGCTATGCAGGAAGCTGGGTGGTACCGCGTGAGCGTTTTTTACTCTCGTCCCTTTATGGACGGGAGTTTTTTGTTTTTTAGCGGAGGTGCGTATGTCATTCAAACCAGTCTCACCCAAGATGGATGCCCCGGCAATGGAAGAAGCCGTGCTGAAAACATGGAAAAGAGAAAAGATATTTGAAAAGACGGTTTCGACCCGCCTGGGTGGGCCGGAGTACGTTTTCTACGAAGGCCCACCGACTGCCAATGGCAGGCCTGGTGTGCACCACGTTTTGGCGCGCGCGTTTAAAGACATGTTCCCGCGCTATAAGATCATGCGAGGCTATCACGTCTCCCGGCGCGGCGGTTGGGATACGCACGGCCTACCCGTGGAACTCGAAGTTGAGAAGCGGCATGGCTTTACCAATAAACAGCAGATCGAGGAATACGGCATCGCCAAATTCAACGAGGAATGCCGCAAATCCGCCTTCGATTACATCCAGGATTGGGAACGCCTGACCGACCGCATCGCGTTTTGGGTTGATCTCAAAACCGCCTATGTGACGTTTACCAACGAATACATCGAGTCAGTTTGGTGGATACTGCGCCAGTTCTGGGAGAAGGATCTGCTCTATCAGGGCTTCAAGGTTGTACCCTACTGCCCTCGCTGCGGCACCCCGCTTTCGGACCATGAAGTGGCGCTGGGCTACGAAGAAGTTGAGGATCCATCCGTATTTGTGCGCCTGCCATTGATGGATGAACCCGGCACATCCCTGTTGGTGTGGACCACCACCCCCTGGACCTTGCCCGCCAATGTGGCCGTGGCGGCAGGTGAAAATGTCGATTACGTCAAGGTCAAACACGCATTGGCAGAAGGTGGCACCGAACAACTGATTCTGGCCCAATCCCTGCTGGAGAAAGTCTTCCGCGGAGAAGAGTATGAAGTGCTCGATACATTCAAAGGCAAAAAGCTGAAGGGCACCAAATACAAACCATTGTTTACCTTCCTACCGCCCGAAAAACCCGCGCACTACGTGGTGATGGCAGATTTTGTCACCACCGAAGATGGCACCGGGTTGGTTCACATGGCCCCGGCCTATGGCGCCGATGACATGAAAATCGGGCTGGAGTATGACCTGCCCATTATCATGACGGTCGCGCCGGATGGAACCTTTATCCCGGAAGTAACACCCTGGCGCGGCGTATTCGTCAAGGATGCCGACGAATCAATCAAGACCGACCTGTACAATCGCGGTCTGCTTTTCCGCGCGGAAGCCTATAAACACACCTACCCGTTCTG
Organism: uncultured Anaerolineae bacterium; assembly: GCA_903846015.1. Classification (GTDB taxonomy): domain Bacteria; phylum Chloroflexota; class Anaerolineae; order Anaerolineales; family Villigracilaceae; genus UBA5195. The sequence continues at coordinate 11,559 of CAIMZS010000607.1, forward strand.
CTGGCGCTGCCATACACCGCTGCTTTACTACGCGCGTGAAGCCTGGTACGTCCGCACCAGCCAGTTTAAGGAACGACTGGTTGGATTAAACCAGACTATCAAATGGGTTCCAGATCACATCAAGGATGGTCGTTTTGGGAACTGGCTCTCGAACAACATTGACTGGGCACTTTCCCGCGAGCGCTACTGGGGCACGCCGCTGCCAGTATGGCAGTGCGCAGACTGCCGCCACCAGTACTGCATCGGCTCGCTTGCCGAGCTTCAACAACTGACCGGGCGCGATCTATCCAAAATGGACATGCACCGCCCGCACGTCGATAACATCCATTTTGCCTGCCAGGAATGCGGCGGCAAGATGACGCGCGTGACTGAATTGATCGATGTTTGGTTTGACTCGGGTGCCATGCCATACGCCCAGTGGCATTACCCATTTGAGAACAAGGAAATCTTTGATCAGCAGTTCCCCGCGGATTACATCTGTGAAGCTATTGACCAGACCCGCGGCTGGTTTTATTCGCTGCACGCCATCAGCACCATGCTATTCGACAGTGTGGCTTATAAGAATGTTCTGTGCCTGGGGCATATTCAGGACGGTGAAGGGCGCAAGATGTCCAAGTCACTCGGCAACATTGTCCAACCCTGGGACGTGCTCAATGTCCACGGCGCGGATGCCTTGCGTTGGTATCTCTACACAGCCACCCCACCCGGAAATGAGCGCCGTTTTTCGGTTGACCTGGTCGGCGATGTACTGCGAAGCTTCACACTGACCTTGTGGAATGTGTACTCGTTCTTCGTGACCTATGCCAACCTGGATGGTTGGAAACCTGGCGCCAACGCAGATCTAGCCTACAGCAACCTGGACAAATGGCTGCTTTCCGAGCTCAACAGCCTCGTTCGCAGCGTGACCGCAGCCTACGAAGATTACGACGCCACCGGCGCCACCCGCCCGATAGAGAAATTTGTTGAAAATCTATCCACCTGGTATTTGCGCCGTTCACGCCGCCGATTCTGGAAATCTGAATCTGACACCGATAAACAGGCTGCTTACGCCACCCTCTACACAGCCCTGGTGACTGTAGGGAAACTGCTCGCCCCGGCAATGCCCTTCCTGGCGGAAGAACTTTACCAGAACCTGGTGCGCTCCTATGACCTGAACACGCCGGAATCGGTCCACCTGGCCAATTGGCCCGAGGTGATTCCCGAATTTATCGATGAAAATCTCAATCGAGATATGGAACTGATCGTTCGGCTGGCTTCGCTGGGGCATTCTGCGCGCTCCAAGGCCAATCGCAAGGTGCGCCAGCCTCTCGCAGAAGCCGCTTTCTCGGTCGCGAATGTCAATGAACGCAGCGCCGTAAAAGATTATGACGATCTTTTGATGGACGAGTTGAACGTCAAAAAGGTGCGACTGCTGGATGCCAGCACCGAGGCCCTGCAGCACACCGTCAAACCGCTGCCCAAGCAGTTGGGACAGAAATACGGCAACAAGTTCCCGGCGATCCAGAAAGCCATCCTGGCGCTCAACAGCGAGGCTGTGGCGCATGCGCTGCTGACAGATGGCAGCGTAAATGTGGCCGTAGACGATGTAATGTACGAAATCCTGCCGAATGAAGTGGAAGTCAAATCACTCGCCCGGGAAGGGTTCGCTGTTGCTGAGGAAGGTTCCTACGTTGCCGCCCTTGTGACCGAACTGACGCCTGAATTAATAGCGGAAGGCCTGGCGCGTGAATTTGTACGCCGTTTGCAGGATTTCCGCAAAGAGAGCGGGCTGGATGTGGCTGATCGCATCCGTGTAACCCTTCAGGCCTCGCCAACGCTCAAGGAAGCCATCCTGCGACACCATGATTACATCACGGGCGAAACGCTGGCAGTCGAATTGAGTTTTGCTGCCGCCGCAGATGGTGCCCAAATACTGACTGACACTTTCGATGGTGAAACAGTCACCATCGCCCTGCTAAAAGCATGAAATAAAAGGAGGCGCATCGATCAAAAGATGCGCCCCCTTTTTGTTTTAATGTGATCATGTTAGCAATTTTCGTCACAGTTTGCTCCTCGCAAAAGTCTGAAAGCCCATGACTTTTCCAATGCAGCTTCCTCAGCCAGGCTCCATGCTGGGTGCCCTGTAAAGTTTGGCATTTTTATAACGGTCATCTTGGGAAAAGCGCACCACACGAATTGAAAAATAACTCGTCCCAGATCGTGAAACACCGAATTTTTGCCTTAAAAGATGTAAACGCTGCCTTCACAGTGTATAATTTGATTAACGTAAGTTGGATTTCTTGAATCGATCATAAGCGGAGATATCAATGAGCACAACATCGGAATTTAAATTGCCCGCGATACGCCAAATCTATGCTTATGGGGTACACCTGTTTACAGCTACAGGCGCCATTTGGGGATTGCTGGCATTGATGGCGGTGTTCCAACATGATTGGAAAGCCGCCATCCTTTGGATGATACTGGCCATGCTTGTTGATGGGTTCGACGGTATGTTGGCGCGTTGGGCGGATGTAAAAACCTATGCCCGGGGTATCGATGGCGGATTGCTTGACAACATGCTGGATTATCTTAATTATGTTGTTGTTCCGGCGCTGTTCCTGATAGAAGCAGACATCCTGCCGGTTGGGCTGAGACTGCCGATGGCATTTTTGATCCTTTTATCGTCCGCTTACCAATTTACACAAGTAGATGCAAAAACAGACGACAGCAACGATTATTTCTTCAAGGGCTTTCCTTCTTATTGGAATGTAGTCGTGTTATACATGCTTGTGATGCAATTAAATCCCTGGCTAAACCTGGCCTTTTTGACAGCTTTCAATATCCTGGTTTTCGTGCCGATAAAATACGTGTACCCCAGCCGGGATACACGACTGAAAAACATAACCCTTGGATTGACATATTTGTACGGACTGATTGGCATTTGGGGAGTCATACAATATCCAAATGTTCCAAAATGGGTAGTGTGGGTATCGTTTATTTATGTGGGCTACTATACAGTTCTGAGCCTGTGGCCACAGATAAAAAAAATGCAGCCCGCAACTCGCTAAGGATATTATGAATCATTTACACCTCTCGTCTTTTGCTACCGAACGTGATCTGCGTCTCGCGATCATAGAAGCCGGACGGATTTGTTACAGTAGTGGCTTAATGCATGCCAATACCGGCAATATTTCTGTGCGGCTGGGCAATGACCGCGTTGTCATCACACCATCAAAGTTGTGCAAAGGACGCATGGATGCTGACGATCTATTGATTATTGATATGGAAGGGGCCATTATCAAGTCGGATTCAGTGCGCAAACGCAAGTTCTCTTCAGAAGGGCCAATGCACCTGGAGATCTATCATCAACTCCCAGATGTTCGCGCCGTGATCCATGCCCACCCCATCAACGCCACCGCGCTCAGCGTTGCCGGGATTCCCTTTCCGGACGATGTGCTGCAAGAAGTGATGGAAGAACTTGGCCCGGTGCCTACCACTGGCTTTTCAATGCCGGATCCCCAGTCTGCTGCGGAGGCTATTCGCGCACATGTGAAAAACCACAACGCTATTATCATCCGCAACCACGGCGCCATCACCTATGGGCATGACCTTGAACACGCGCTTAACTATCTGGAATTGCTTGAAAGCGTGGCTAAGACGGTTGTCACTGCGCAGACGCTGGGCGGCGTAAGCCGGATTCCGGCTGAAATTATGTCTGTTTTGCGGGAAACATATTCCAAAAAACACAGCTAGTTTTAAAAGTTAAGCTTTTTGGCTGAATCGAATGACCTCCATTTTCATTGCCCGCGTTGAAACCGTCAACTCGGAATTGGTGCAAGCCTTTGAACGGCTTATCCCGCAGCTGACGCATGCACCCATCCCCTCCATCCATGACCTGCAAAAATTATTAGATTCACCCAGTATCCTGGTTCTGGCGCGAATGCCTGACCGGGAAGGACCAATCGTTGGTGCAGGCACACTGGGCGTTTTTCGGACCCCCAGCGGGGTGCATGCGCACATCGAAGATGTGATCGTTGATGCTGACAAACGCGGACAAGGCGTTGGTCAGGCGGTGGTGTTGTACCTGATGCAAATCGCGCGCGAAATGAAACTGAACGGTGTCTCGCTGACCTGCAACCCACGTCGAGCCACCGCCAACAGGTTATATCAAAAGATCGGTTTTAAAAAATGGGAGACCAATGTTTATTGGTACGAATTTGATAAGGATCCGATTCAGGGTTCGGATTAATATCGGACAGGGGTGGAAATTACCCGGTTAAATATTTGAAGCTTTGGGGAACTATTTACGCGAAAACCTACTCAATAAAACGAATGTATTTCTCGGTCGCATTTTCAAGATCCGAGTATTCGCCACGATATTCAGGGGGCAGCAGCCTGGCGATCTGGTACATCATTTCATCTGCCATCTGCTGGCGAATAACTTTTGTCACACGTTCGCCGTGGTCATCCAGGTGAAAAACAGACCCAACACGCAGGTGAAAATCAGTGCGTTTAAGTTTTTTGATGTTCCTGCCGAAGTTCTCCCCGCCCCAGTGTCCGATTGCCTGCAGCGGTGCGCCGCTGTGCAGCGCAAGCATCGCGATACCACCATGCGCACGGTGGAGCGTGCCATCACGGCTGCGCGTTCCTTCAGGCGAAATTCCCAGGATAAAACCCTTCTCAAGCGCTTCCAATGCCGTGCGCATGGCAACCATATCCGCTTCGCCGCGGTGAATGGGGATAATCCCCCACACCGTAAAAACCCAATTAAGGAAACGGTTGTCCCAGGTTTCAAATTTGGAAATTCCGGTCACTTTTTTTCTGGGAGCCAGATATGTGAAAATAAGCGGCGCTTCAACCGTACCGGTATGGTTGGTAAAGGTTATCAGCGGCCCTGTGTGTGGAACTGTATCCAGACCTTGCGCATCAACCCGGCACATCACTGCCAGACCTAATTTGCATCCATAAGTTACGATCCAATACATCATATTCATTGAGAATTTACCCTGTGATAATTTCAAGCTCTGCCGGCATAATTTCAATAACAAGCTCCTTGCCGGTGTAACAAATCATTTCTCCATCGGCGTGGGCAGGGAAATCACCTTCAAGAGCAGTAACCGTCACCTTTTTCGCGCGGCGCATCTTTATTTCTGGCTGGCCTTCCTGTGTGCCTTTAAGAAAATATGGAATCAGGCCGAAAATCCGTAACTTAGATGCAGTTTCGCAAATGCACAGATCAAAAACGCCATCGTCAGTTTTGCTTTCGGGTGCCATTTGAAAACCACCCCCCATTCGTTTTCCGTTCATGACTGACACCATCAGCGAACGCTGGTTAATTTCCTCCGCATCGACCATAATGCGCAGCTTGGGTGGGGTGTAATACAAAAACACCGTGGCAATCACGCCGATCAAATAAGCGGGAAGGCCGCGCGTCCAACGAACCTTGGATGCGGCAGTCCCAACGGCTGCATCGAAGCCGATGCCAATGCCATTGCCAAAGTAACGCCCGTCCGGGAAATCTCCGCCCGTGACATAGCCGAGATCGATCTTTTTGCGCTTATTGACCAGCAAAGTCTGCAAGCTATTTTCCAGATCAGTCGGAATACCCATACCGCCCGAGAAGTCGTTGCCCGTACCTATCGATATCACCCCAAAAGCAGAATGAGTATGGGATGAATGACGGGCTTTCATCAACCCGTTGAGAGCCTCATTGATGGTGCCATCTCCGCTGGCGCACACGATGACATCGTAATCATCGCGCGCAGCTTGCTCAGCCAGTTCAGCGGCGTGCCAAACACGCTCCGTACGGACGAGTTTATAATCAAGTTGGTTTTGCTTGCAAAATTCTTCAATGGCAGGGATGGAACGTTCGCCCAATCCGCGGCCTGAAATGGGATTGACAATAATAAAATATCGCATGGGGGTTCTCCAGTGTGGCGTAGTTTATCATATATTAGAATAACATGAGAAACAAAACAGCACGGCTTTGGCCGTGCTGTTTTGTCAACAGTAGTGATCGATTAATTTGGGGGCAAAGCCTCAACATCCGGTATGCGGTGATACGTTGTAGTATTACCCATTGCCGTCCCCATGGCTTCCGCCAGTTCATCGATGGTGTAAGTATCTTCGTGCGCAAGAATATTCTGGATTTGCTCCAGGCGTTTGGTCAATTGTTTCATTTCCGTCTGGAATTTAATAACTGCATCCCGGTCCGTTTTCTCGCGCAGGGTTTCACTTGCGGCGTGGGCGTTATCCAATGCCTGCATAGCGACTTGAATATGTTCGACAACGGTGTCCCAGTCTGTCATTTTTGCCTCCAGGAAATGCGAACTCGCTTCCATATTCAGAATAGCACGCTGGATGGTTAAATACAAGGTTTTTCCTTGAGATAATCCTCAGGTGTATCCAGATCTTTCAATATTGTTTGGTCAGATTCCACATAGAGTATCTTCGTGGAGAAGGTGTTTAAAAAATCACGCAAGGTTTGTGGCGATTTTAACGCCAACAAAGCAGGCCAAAAAAAACGGTTTACTAACCAGGGATGCCCGCGCCGCATGTTGTAACTGGGGACGATTAACTGGGCAGTGTTGGCTTCATTAGCCGAAATCACCTTATGAACAGCAGCCAGGCTCAACTGGGGTTGATCACCCAACCCGATCAGCGCTGCTTCGAACTGAGTTCCCAAGGATAATAGACCTGCCTGCAGCGAGGAGAGCATTTCACCGCTTTCATATTGCGGGTTGTGAACACAGCGCACGGGATACTCGCGACCCAATCTTTCAGTTTCCCTTTCGACTGCTTCGCGCGCGCCGCCAGTGACGATCACAATTTCGTTTAGACTCGCTTCAGCAAATGTAGCGATGACCCGACCAATTACGGTTGTACCACCCCACGGCAGCAGCATTTTGGGCTGTCCCATTCTTTTGGATTGCCCGGCTGCCAGGATCACTGCCGCAAGGCTGTTCACTGGATTTGTTCTCCGGTCATGAGTGTTTTATAATCTTCCGGGGTATCCACATCCAATAATAGCCTTCGGTCATACCAATTCACATAGCGAGGGCTGAACTTGCTAAAAATCGCCCGCCCACCCACATCACCTTGAAGATTAAGCAAATCTGAAAAAGTAACCCGATCAAAAAGAGATGGGGTAGCGCGCCGATCAAAAACATAGGGAGTCAGCACAGCCGGCAAATCCTGACTGTGACGTTCCAGCAGGGCACGCAGCAGCTCCACACTAACCTGTGGCTGGTCAGCGAATAAAATAATGGCTCCACCCGTTTCTTTGGATAGACGGCTTATCCCTGCTTTGATGGAAGAACTCTGGCCATCCTGCCAGTCCGGATTGTGAGCAACCGTCACGGGGAGATCCTGTACAGCGCTTGAAATTACCTCGGCATGCGCCCCGCTGACAACTATGACCTGGGCAAGCCCGGCCTTCAAGGCTGTCTCTGCCACCACGCGAACAAAAGGTAGACCGTAATAATCCAAAAGCTGTTTTGGTTTTCCGTAACGCGAGGATGCTCCTGCAGCCAGGATGACGCCGGCAATGTTTTCTTTCACTGCAATGATTGGTCCGGGCAAAAAGCCCTTCGGTTCATTGAGCACAGTGACTAACACAGTATCAAAACTGGGTAAAAGTATCTGCCCGATCTCATTGGCCTGCGCCTGCGAGATGGGCGAATTGGCCTGGTTGAGCATGCAAACGCGGCGCGCTGTAGGTGGAATGTTTTTTAGACCACCGGCGGGATGTACCAGAACACTGGCAACTGCCTGGGGTGTAATGATATCGCCTACTGCCAATCCGCTCAGATCCGCAAAGATTTGCGGTCGGTGCACACCATCATCGGTAATCGGTTTGCCTATCCCACTCAAGCCGGTCACCACCACAACCAAATCCACAAAAGGCGGAATAGCGGGTTCATGATCGGCGGGTGCCTTGATCGGTTTCTGACGTGACCCATCTGCTTCGATCAGCAGGGGCAGGTCATGATAATTGGCCAATTGGAGTAGTTTTTCAAGTTGGTGGGGAGCCAGACTCAGGTAACGTTCTTTTTCATCGTCAAGTTTCCCGGTGACCAGGATAATTCCACTGCCAAGATGGGCCTCCATATCTGGCATAGGCGCATCAGATCCCCAAATAAAGTGGGCATCAGCATTGGAGGCCTGCCAGGCGCGGATATGGGTGCTGGTAGTTACCAGCACTGGAGTCATTTCCTGGGCCAGACGGAACATGGCGGTTGTTTTTCCACCACCGCCAACAAAAGCAATCCGTGGAGTTTTTGAACAGCGCAGGGCCTGGGCAAGAGTAAGCATATCGGCAAATTTGAAGGTAGGGTAATTTAGTTCAGGAGCGAAGGGAGGCTGATAATAATGCTTCAAGCACGCCACCGCCAACAGCGAGAGCCTTGTCTGAGACTGTAAAGCAGTAGCCCGGGTCGTCACGAAGATCGATATCACCAATCTTCATGCCCTTATTGATTGAAACCCCTGGACGTATTAACCCACGCAGTGTCCCAGCGATAGGCGCTTTTATGAGCAGCCCTGCTATTTCCGCGATGACCTGATTTTCAATGACATGTTCGCCGATCTGGGCATGGCCTATCAGGATGCCATCCTGCGGCGCACGCAGCACCCGGCGGGGATCGCCATCCGGTTGGCCTGTATCATCACTGGCAGAACCAACCCAAAAGACGCGCCCCAGGTTATGCCCGCGCTGGGTTTCAACCACCGCGTGGCAGTTTTTGCCGCAGGTAAAGCCCGGGCCCAAGCCAATCACCAGAGGGGCAGCCACCAGACTGGAGTCAGCTTCTCGCTTGAGCAGGCGAGCATCGATCACAGCCGAGAAGCGTACATCCTTCAAGATGTTACTGTGTGGATCGACCATCACGGGCAAGATACCCATTTGGACCAGATGCAGGGCTTCGGCAGTTGAATCCGCCCGGCGGGCACACAGCCCCTCAATGGTAATCTCGCCTGAATAAATTGCTTCCGAAAAAGAAACTGTCCGGCGCACCGCCAACGGACAGGCTAGTTCGACAATGATGGCTTTAAAACCACAGCGGTGCAGCCGGAGTGCAACTCCGGAAGCCAGATCACCACCACCACGAATTAATAATTGATCCATAAAATTAGAAACGTAATGACAGGCAACTTAGCCCGCCATCCATTTTTTGAAATTCGGACATATCCAGCACCAGTAAATTGTAACCCAGGGCACGCAAGTCAGCCTCAAACTTGGGAAAACCAGCGGCAATAAGCACATGCTGGTTAACGCGGATGCAATTAGCGGCGTAGTCTTCACCAGGCGCCACATGAACCAGCTCATATCCGAAGAAAGCCGGGTGTGAGGCCAGGGATTCGATCACGACCAGGCGGTTATCCCCGAGATAGGAAATCCCACTTTTCAGGTGCAGGATCCCGGTCACGGCGCGAATATCGATAAAACTGGATGTAAAACCTTTATCAGACAGCCAGGCAGCCAACTGCCAGGCACCGTCTTCGTTGGTCCGCAAAGAAATACCAATGAAAAAATGGCTGCCTACCTGGCAAATATCACCGCCATCCAAACTGCCGGGAGCAATAATTTTCCCCAGCTCGGGGAAAAATTGCCCGAGAGCCGGTTGCATGCTGGCCACTTCTCCACTGCGGCTTTTGGCACCCGGATTGGTTAAAATCGCACCCGGTTGGCACTGGGGCGTTTCTTCCAACAGGATGGCAGTGTCTTCCACAAACGTCGAATCGGGAAAACGGTGATCAACCGGGAGTTCCACCAACGTCAGACCGCATTGTTTAAGGGCTTGAAGATAGCTGGCATGCTCAAACAGAGCTTTAGGATAATCTGGGATGCCAAGATCCACGGTCGTCAGTCCATCCGCAAAATTGGATCCCGGGATACGGGTGATGGCTCTTGTAAACATTAAACTCTCCTGTTATCCAGTATTTTTCAGCCCGGCAGCAATGCCATTAATGGTGAGGACAACTGCTTCACGCAGAGACTCGGTTTCTGGGCCTGTATCGGGCAGTGAGCGTAAGCGGCGCAGCATCTCCACCTGGATATAATTCAACGGATCGACATACGGATTGCGCAAGCGCACGGCATTTTGGGTAACAGGTTCGCTCTCCATCAGATCACGATGGCCGCTAATCGTCAGAACATTGGTACGGGTAAGCTCGTACTCTGTCAGGATGGTGGCAAACATGCTCTGGCCCAGTTCATGGTCGGGCACCAACTCTGCGTACAACGCTGCGATACCCATGTCTGCCTTGAGAAGGGATGACTCTGTGTTATCGAGCAGGGTCTTAAAGAAAGGCCAACCAGTATACATTTCAGCCAGAAGCGACTTATCGACAATGGTATCCAACCCGCTCCCGAGACCAAACCAGCCCGGTAAATTGTACCTGCTCTGCATCCATGAAAACACCCAGGGGATGGCGCGGATATTGGTCACCTCGGTTGTTCCGGCACGAGAAACTGGGCGGGAGCCGATGTGCAGGCGCTTAATTTCATCGAGTGGGGTGGCCGCTTGCCAGAATTCGATGAAGCGCGGGGTTTCATAGACCAACCCACGGTAAGAGCGAAACGCGGCAGCAGACATTTTGTTCATCGCTGTGCGCCATTCTGTCGGAATTTGTCCGGTTGCAGTACCCGGCGGGGTAGGGGCCGATGCTAAAAGCACGGCATTGACGATTTGCTCCAGATGCCGGTGAGCCAGACCAGGGTTCGAATACCGCGACGCGATGATTTCGCCCTGCTCAGTTAGTCTGAAACGCCCATTGATGCTGCCGGCAGGTTGAGCACGAATGGCGCGATTGGCAGGCCCGCCTCCACGCGCCACAGTTCCACCGCGACCGTGAAAAATTGTCAACCGAATGGAAAATTCTTGCGCCACCCGGGTAATGCTCTCCTGAGCCTGGTAAAGCGCCCAATTGGCCATCAGATAACCGCCATCTTTATTGCTGTCGGAATAACCGATCATGACCATCTGCTCATCCTGGCAGGCAGCCAGATGAGAACGGTAAATGGCAGTGCTGAGTAGCTCAGCAAGAATGTGTGGAGCGGCATCCAGATCATTGACAGATTCAAATAACGGGCAGATTTGCATCCCGCTGTCGCAGCCAGTCCAATGTGCCAGTAATAATACAGTCAAAACATCCGCCGCACAATGAGTCATGGAAATGATAACCGGTCCGAGCAGCTCCATGCCGTAAAGACGCCCCACCCGCCCGATTAATTGGAACAAGGCCCAGGTTTCAGCGGTGACAGCGGTTACCCCAGGGTGGGCAGAAAGCTCAGGAGGCGGCGAGGCGAGCAGCTTCGTCAATAATTGCAAACGTTCCAGGTTTGGTAAAGCCTCAAAGGCCGGTGCAATCTCCAATGCGCGCAGTATCTCACCCAGCGCGGCATTAAATTTGCTTGAATCTTCCCGAATATCCAGCCTGGCAGCGTGCAAACCAAAGATGGATAATTGTCGCCGGACGGTAAGAAGTTCGTCCGCTGCAAGCGGAGACGGAATAGCGCTGGCAATCAAATCAAGCGGCAGACTAATGTCTTCAGTACGCACACGCGCCTGGTGTGGGTCACGGCTCAACAAACGGTTCTTCATATCATCCTGAGATGCTTCACCCAGGTCGGCTGCCAGAAGTGAAAGGATCAAGCGATACGGTTCAGAAGCATATCGTTGTTGGATATATTCAACATGCGGTGGCAGTGGGCGGCGTTTTTCCAGCCATGCCATCAATTCAGCGGGTAGCGGCAGGCGCCGGGCGCTCATGCTCAGATGTCGAGCTACACTTTGGAGCGCCCGGCGATGATTTTCAACCGCTTGACCACGGTGAAGTCGCAGTGTTTCGGCGGTAACGACGGTGGTCACATTAGGGTTGCCATCGCGATCACCGCCCATCCAGGAGCCCAACCGCAGCCAGGATCGTTCAGTATGCAGCCCAGGATAGTGGATCGCCAACGCGCGGGTAAGGTCTTCATACAGCCGGGGGAGAGTCTGCCAGAATACTGAATCTATAAAATACAAGCCGGTGCGCACTTCATCGGTAACCGCCAGCTTACTGGCCCGGTTGCGATCGGACAGCCACAGCGCAGTAATCTCGGCATACATGGCTGCCACCAACAAATCACGTTCGCGTGGAAGGTTGTCAGGAAGAGTGGATTCATGCAGCAGGCGTGTGATACGCTGAAGTTTGGAAATAATTGTGCGCCGGCGCGACTCGGTGGGATGAGCTGTAAGCACCAACTCAATCGACAGATTTTCTAGCAAGACGGACATCTGGCCGAATGTCACACCGCGTCGTTTGAGTTCCCCAATAGCCTCGGCGATGGATTCGTGCACCGGATTGGGCGCATTTTCGCGTTCCTGCTCGCGCAAAATGGCCAGACGATAATTTTCTTCGGCCAGGTTTACCAGGTCAAAATAGGTTGCAAACGAAGCAGCCACTGCCCGGGCATCGTCAGCAGGCATGGCAGCCACTTGTTTGCGCAGGCGAGTGGCTGCCTCCACATCTCCTGCCCGCCGAGCCTTTGCTTCTGAGCGGATACTTTCTTCGATTTCAAAAATAGCCGGCGATTCAAGCTCCGATATTACTTTGCCCAGCTGGTCACCCAGCAAATGAATATATTGAGAAATTTCCATGGCATTTTACCCATAAAATTCTTGCTGTCGGTCTCTTTATCAAACTATCTACGGTTGCGAGGCCGTTGACTTGAGCCACCATGCCTGGGCTGATTGGGTTGAACAGGTCCTTTGATTCCTTCACCCGGTTTGGCGGGAGGGGCGTGCAAGCTTAGCTGATAGAAATCATCCAGCAGCATGGTGATAATGTTTGATTCTTCTTCGCTTTCGGCCAGGCTGCGCGCAAGCGTTTCAAAACGATGAGAACGTTCAGTGGCAAGACGATCACGCCCGCGCAGTTGGGCTTCAAGGAGCGCGGTCACGCGTTCAGCGACCAGGGAGGCCACATCTTCGTCACTTGGAATGGGACGCTCCTGCATAGGAATATTGTATTCTTTGGCAATCTTTTCCAATGCGAAGCGTTCACCTTTGTTGACGAGAGAAATAGCAATCCCACTGGCGCCTGCCCTGCCAGTGCGACCGGCGCGATGAATATAAGCTTCCATTTCATCAGGAGGTTCATATTGGATGACATGGGAAAGACTGGGGATATCCAGCCCACGCGCAGCCACATCCGTTGCCACAAGGAAGCGCAAGGTGCCCTTTCGAACGCGATCCAATACCTTTTCCCGTTCAGACTGCGAAAGATCAGCGCTTAGCTGGTCAGCATCATAACCAAAACGCTGCAGAACCACTGCGACATAGTTCACCCGCATTTTGGTATTGCAGAAAATAATCGCGGATGAAGGATTTTCTATCTCGATCAGGCGAACCAAGCTGCGGTCTTTGTCCATTCCATCGACGATATAAAAGATATGCTCGGTGTCGGTGACATGAACATGATCACTGCTCAGGCTGAGGAATTCGCCCGCGGTAATAAATTCGGCTGCAGTGCGTAGAACGGATTCTGGAAAAGTGGCAGAAAACATACAGGTATGCATGGGGCGCTGGGGTAAATAACGCTTTACCTGCTGCATATCCGGATAAAAACCCATCGAGAGCATGCGATCGGCTTCATCAAAAATCAGCATTTTGAGATGGTCAAGCGTAAGGGTTCGTTTGAGCAAATGATCAAGCACGCGCCCGGGGGTGCCAACAATGATTTGTGCACCTGCTTTGATGGCATCAATTTGTGAACTATAACCCACGCCGCCATAGACTGCCACTGTGTGTAAACCAGCATCACCGATAAGCCTTTCAGCTTCCAACCATACCTGCCGCGCAAGTTCACGGGTGGGCACCAGGATTAATGCCTGACAGTTGGCGCGTGATGGATCGAGGCGCGCCAACATGGGCAACAGGAACGCGCCGGTCTTGCCACTGCCAGTGCGCGCCTGTACCATCATATTACGCGAGGCGAGCATGTATGGGATAGCGCGAGCCTGCACGTCCACCAGCGATGACCAACCAGCGCGCGCGGCTGCATCTCGCAAAACAGCAGGTAAATCCTGCAATGTAGTATCAGGCAGGGGATTTTTAGTTCCTTCGGCTGAGGCAGTGATTGAATTATTCAATGAAATCTCGATTCTGTTTGTATTTTATTTCCAGTATATCACCTGACGCCAAAACAACGCAGGGCGTACCCGCTTTAAAACAGCGTAGGTATAAAGTATAGCTTGACTGATTACCTGAAACCAACCTTTATCCCAACTCTCCGCTGTCATAAGCCCTGGAGAAAAGCTTGTAATCTTGCCGAACTTTTTGTGCATATTCTTGTGCATATAAAGAAAGGTCAGCGCGCATGGCACTCTGATGACCAAAGGTCATCATTCGAACAACTGCCGAAGAGCCTTCCCAATCCGCACAGCGCAGCTGCCCCCAGGCCAATATCTCCGCCAATTTGGTGGTAAGATTTTCGACAGAAGAAAGCTTTCCTTCCCAATCTGCGAGAGCGATGCGGTCCTGGCTGGGCTGCAATTCACGAATGAGAAAAGATTGATTTCCTATATGCACATTTGTCAGCAGGTCAGGCTGGATCGCCTGAAAATGCTTTTGGATGCTAACGACTCTCTCAGCCTGGCTGGCCCATTTTGGTTGTGGCGCCGTCAGAAAAGGCTCGAGCGTGGAAGGGTGTTCTTCTTTTATGTCAAGGATAAAATTACCATCCGGAAAACCCCTGCCTTCCACGAGCACCGCATAACGACTGAGCCCCAGGCTGGCAGTTCCGGCAACCCGAAAAGCGATATCGTGGATATGATAGAAATCCGTCCTGTTCTCCCTGCCAGCGATAATTGAGACAATTTCAGCAACCTGTTTGCGTTCTTGATCTGAAACAGGCAGGTAACGAGTTTCTTTTATTTTGAATTTCCGAGTTGCTTTTTGTTTGTGAGATTGTTCATCCAAAAAAGTGGAGCGCTGCCGCGACTTGAGCGACCGCATCAGTTTTTTAATCAATCCGCTGGCATTTTCTCGTTCCACACTTTGAATACTTCCGCTTGTCAGGGTAGAAAAATACGTTTCCAAAAATAATCCGCAAAGCTGACGAGTGAAATCATCTGAAAGCCGCAGTACCTCACCGGCCAGGATCAAACTGGTAGCCAGGCGGGCGACATCCCAGATACACGGCGCGAGTACGGCTTCATCGAAATCATTGACATCGAAATAAACCAGCCGGTTATCGCCTTTATAAGTTCCGAAGTTTTCCAGATGCAGGTCTCCACAGACCCATGCCAATGGTGAGCTGTCAAATTGGCAGCCTGCGGGCCAATCCGCATAGAATAAATGATTGCTCCCGCGAAAAAATGTAAACTGATCCGCGCGCATCTTCGAATATTTAAGAGCACGCAAGGGTGGAATTCGGTCATTATTAAAGGCTCGTATCCGAGCAACAGCATTTTCAGCCATCTGGTTTCCTATTTCCGGCAGTTCAAAATATCAATGCGTGATTTTTTAAATAATCCTGAAAACCTTACTTTTATCCGATGCCTTTTCGTATTTCATCGGCCAATTTATTCTGGTGCAGCTGCCTTGTTATACTTTCGGTTGCATCATGCTTGCCAAAACGGGCATTCCCACGTGGATGTAATTCATGTAAATCAACCGGAGTTTCCACCTGCTGAGGGGCGTATTCTTGTCCCTGAATCGCCGCAACCATTTGTTTTAATTCTTCAATCTGTTTTTGCTGAACCGCAATCGAAGCTTGCAGCAGGGTGTGCATTTCAACTACGTGAGTGTGGTCTTCCTGAGCGCGTTTTTCCTGGAGTTCAGCGATTTGTTTCTGATGAACCTCTGAAACCGTTGCGTAGAGCAATACGATGGAGCTGACCGCCACGCTCATCGTATTGAGATAGCTATTGACCAACAAAACCAGTACCTGATTGGCAGCATAAACCACCAGCGGGATGAGCAAGCTGATAGTCAGAATGATAACAAAACGATGGGATAGGTAACGTACCGGCCAGGGCAGAATATATTTATCGAGAAAATCGTTAACCTGTTTCATTATTTGACCTCTTTGGAGTATGTTGGTTATGGATAAAAAGTATAGCACTTTCAGGTAAATTGAAAATGAGTATTGTTTTTCATGCGTCTTGGCCAAAATTATTTGGAGAAGCAGCGCTAATCGTTTTCTTCCCAGACCGAGTGATACGCACCAAGCGACTCGAAATACGTGACCATGCGCAAGTAAAACGGATGATTGGTGATGGTGGCAGAGTCACCAATCACGATCAATTTACGCCTCGCGCGGGTGAGCGCCACATTCATACGGCGCACGTCTTCCAGAAACCCAATTTCACCATCCCGATTTGATCGTACCAACGATACCACGACCGCTTCTTTCTCCCTTCCCTGGAACCCATCCACGCTGTCAATCTCTACTTCAGGTTCCTTGATGAGATCGCGCAGCAAACGCACCTGGGCCGAGTATGGCGAAATCACAGCAAGATCAACCGGGGCGAGACCAGCATCCAAAAGTGCCCGTATTTTTAGATTGACTAGATGGGCCTCCTCATTGTTGAACCGGCTTTCGCCATCTTTTTCGACAGATTCATCATAACTCGCCCCAGCCGTGTCAATAAAATGAATGGCGGTATCCGTCAGGCTGCCAGGGATTACACCGGCAAGCTCCTGCAAAAGATGCTCAGCAACGCTCTCGTGAGCTGTAAGCTTATCTTCATAAAATTCCTGCGATGAGAATTTCATGATATCGTGGTGCATGCGGTATTGTACATCCAGACGGCGTGAGATCTGCCCGCCCGCCTGCACGATCAGGCGCTCGAGCAGACTGACCCCCAGTCCCTGGGCGGCTGCCTCGGAGGATATGATGGTTGGTGGCAGTTGAAAATGATCACCTGCCAAAACAAGCCGGTTGACGAATTGCAGCGGCGTCCAGGCAGCAGCCTCACTGCTCTGGCTGGCCTCATCAATAATGCACCACTCAAACGCCTGGCGGCCAAGCAGGTCACGGTCTAGACCGGTCATTGTTGCGCACACGATGCTTGCGTTGTTGAGCAGCCTTTCAACCACCATCCTTTCGATCCTGCGGGAATCGGCCAATGCCAGTTTCGCTTCCTGGCGAGCAGCCCGCCGCGCTCCCGGCTCTGGGCGCGAACGGGTATATTTGGCAGCCTGGCCTTGCAGAGCGCGAGCTTCACGCACCAGTTTGTGCGACACTTTCATCTCGGGATGATTTTCAACCAATTGATCAAGGCTGTGCTGACGCAACCTGGGCAGCATACGTGCCGGATGCCCGAGGCGAATGGCATTTTCCCCAACATCGACTAATTTTTCCAGTAAATTATCGACTGCCATATTGCTGGGCGCAACTGCCAGCACCCGTTTGCCTGTTTGCACAATCTGGCGAATTAATTCAACCAGCGTGGTGGTTTTCCCCGTGCCAGGTGGCCCATGAATAATGGCCACATCCTGAGCAGAAAGCGCAAAACGAACTGCATCCATCTGAGACATGTTCAAGCTTTTATCGATGGCTTGAATTTCTGGAAGTGCGTGAAAAACGGGTGCGCACCGGCCCAAGAGAACGTCGCGAAGTTCTCCGAGGCGTGAATCAACTGCCGAGTAGGCTTTGTCCAACCCCTGGCGTTGTCTCTGACGCGAGATTTCATCACTGGAACGATCAAGCCGAAAAGTGGGGTGCTCCGCTTCTGTTTCTGGCCATTGTGAAAAAGCTACCTGGATACTGTCTCGCGAACTACGGCTGACCACCCCGCGCCATCCGCCGGTTTCGCTATCAGGCTGATTCTCCTCAGAAAGAATAACAGGCGATCCATTTCCCAGACGATTCCAGGGCAGCTGCAAGCTTTGATTGCGTTTCGCCAGGGTCAGAAGGATGCGCCCACCCAACCCGGCTGCTTCATCACGAATAACCAGGTTGAGCAAGGTGGTACCGGATGCTTCCGCTGCAACAGGAGACCGGTGCTGCATATCCTGCAGCACAGCCTGCTTTTCGGCCTCGGCTTCCAATTCCAGAAGCCGGATCAGGCGCGGAAAATGAACATCTGGGGATATGTTTGCAATGGTCACAAATTTTCCTGTGGGTAGGGATGAAACAAAATTTATTTGGAAGATTGCGGTCCAAGTTTTTCCTGGAGAAAACGGTATGCTTTTCTACCGCTGATCTCGTGACGGCCATCAAAGAAATCCGCTTGCACTTGATCCTCGGCGGCAAAGACATCATAAACTTCTCTGGCACGTTCCACGCTGAATTCGACAGCTTTGCGAGGGAAGATGGGATCATGACTGCCAGATTCGACCAAAACTGGGCGCGGAGCGATCATCCCGATCAAATCGTACATTTCTCCAAACTGGCCCAGACCGGGGACAAAATTACAGGCACAGTGTGACATCGCAAGGACGCTGTCCCGAAATGTAGAATAATAGCCGCTGACAACGCAGGCTTTTATGCGTTTATCCAGACAGGTGGAGAAGAAGGTATGCATTCCGCCGCCGGAGATGCCCATCGCTCCAAGACGCTGGGTATCCAACTCCTGACGTGTTTCCAGGTAATCAACCAGGCACATACCATCTTGAACACGCATGCCGAGCACTGACCGGCCGAGATGAAAAGCCAGCATTGCTGCGTGGGCGCAGCTGGTCGGTTCTGTTTGTCCAAAGGCCGCATTAATATAGGAAAAATCGGTGCGGCGTTCTCCAAAACAAGCAATCTCTGGGGCGGCAACCGCAAAACCCGCCCGACATAGTTCCACAGCAAAATCCTTATGATAGCCGTCCGGGCTGTCACGTTCTTCTCCATCCTCCCACAGGCCAACGATATCTTTAACCCCATAGCCATGCCCATGAAATGCCAATACAACCGGAAGTGGCTGAGGCGCATTCCGGGGCAGTAACAAATAAACCGGCATAACCGAATCCGTCCCAGTCTGGATAAGCAGCTTCTCACGTGTGTAGTCGCCTTTATCGACCGATTCAAGCAGCTGCGGCTGCAGAGCAGGTTGTTCAACCGCTTGCAAACCAATGGTTTCAGCCAGGGCCAGCCTGGTTGTGGTCTGCCATTCGATGGCATCCAAAATGGATCTGGCCCGATAAGCATACGGTGCCTGTTCAGGTTGGTACTGCTGCCAAAGCCCAAAAGCTGGCTGTAGTTGTAAGTTTTTTCGCCCATCCAGGATTTTTGTAGTCATTTTCTGTCTTCCCTGTTTTCACTTGTGAGACCATGGAAATGTGCCGTTTTTCGACTGTGATTAAAAAACAGGCATGCTAAATAGCCTGTTTTTTCAACCAGGCGGTGACATAATCTGCTATTTCTTCCCATCCTTGTTGGCCAATCAGGAAATGGGTGCGTCCATCAAATTCCTTGAAATCTGTGACAGACGACGAGTCTTTGTATCTTTCATAATTGGCCTGGTTGAGCGACGTGGGGATAATGTTGTCGAGCGAGCCGGCAGTCAATAATAAAGGCGCATGTGCTTTTCTGAAATCGACCCGGCCTGCACGCCCAAGCGAACCTTGCGGAACCAGGCGGGACTCAGGAACAACATAATGTTCATAGATCCTTTTTTGTTCGTCCAGGGGCAAAGAATTGACAAAAGCAAATTGAAATTGTTCAAAACTGATCAAATGAGGTTTATTTTTGGAAATGAAAGGATTAATCATCGGAAAATTAGATTTAATAAATGACCATTTTGTTGTGAATATCCCGGCCGGTGGCGCTGAGTTAATGGCAACGCCCGCTGCGCCCAAGCCGCGATTAATCAAAATCTGGGTTACAAGCGCACCCATCGAATGACCGATAATGATCGGTTTTTCTCGATGCTTTTCAATATATTGAGCATAATGCTCAACAACCTTCGCCAGGGTCAGCTTACCAAGTTCTGGATCGGGATGTTTTTTACGCAGCGCTTTAACCGGTTCACCTCGCCCAGGCCAGTTGGGGGCAACCACTTTAAAACCCTTCGCCTCATAATACTTTATCCAACCATCCCAGCATTGAGATGTCATAAACATTCCATGGATAAACAAAATTGATTTAGTTTTCATTCTTTTTCTCCTGAAGCAATAATGATATTACCCAGCAAGTGAAATTGTGGAAATCGTGGCGGTTGACTTGATTAGACGATTGTACATCACTCAAGAATTTCCATACAAAAGTGAAGCCTTCGGTACATGATTTGCTTTTATTTCTCGTATAACAGATGAATTTCGCCTGCAAAAACCATCAATTCCTGGTTTTTCTAGATATGACTCCACT
>CAIMZS010000608.1 GCA_903846015.1 uncultured Anaerolineae bacterium
AACAGCACATATTCTTTTTTTTCTCGGATACGGCTTTTTATGAGCTCTTTGGCGTTGCTATCCACATAATGTTCCTGCAACAGTTGGTCGATGCGTTTTTGACCTGCCAGCGGGCTGGCCGGATCAACGTAGCGGGCGCAAAGATATTCCATCACATAGCGTGGGAACTCTTTGTAGGCATCGTTCCAGCGTGTAAGCGGTTTGAGAACGACTCGATCACCCATCGATTCAAAAACTTTCTTGTCGGTAACGGTCAAATTTGGCAAGGATGGCATCAGATAAACCTCTGTAATACACTAATCTAGATCGGATAGGCCGCCAAAGTCAATTTCCACCTTGTCGGTGCGCGGCTGCACGGTAACAGAAACCCGTTTTTGTTGGTGGGCTTCCTGGCCTTCAATATCCTGATAGGTCAGGATAACCTTGACGGTCTTTGTCATTTCTTCACGCCCATTGCTGTGTTTACGGTAGATACCTACAACCGGATAGAGCCATTCCAGATGCTCACCAGCCAGTAAGTGAACGTTTCCCTTGACCGCCTCGCTCCCCAGGTCGGCCTGGATGATGACATTGCCTTCCAGTAAGGAGTTGCCTTTATTCACCAATCGAATGGTGAGCTGCGTTGTTTCGCCTTCCTGCATGACAATCGACTTGGGCGTAAACTCAAACTCGGGTTTGATGGAGCGTTGGGTGATGCGTTTTAGAATTGCGCCTGGTACAACCATTTCAGCAAAGGAAACACCGCCGTGAGCATAACGATCGGTTGCGCCACTGTTTTCTGCCCGTTTGAACCATAGGTTTCCCACCGGCACAATGTACTTCTCGGGGTAGTTTTTATAATCGATCTTGATCACATCCTGTAACCGATTGTTCAATTCTGGCGGGCTCTCTTCTGAAACAATGTAGCGGTAACGAATAGGGCTGGCCAGGCTGTCTGTTTGACGCTGCCAGCGGCTGTCGTCGGCGATGGAAACTGCGAATTCCGGATCCAGTTCCGTAAAACCATGGTCGCTGGAGATGACGATCTGATCGTTCTCGCCAATCAGCCCGGTCAAATCCTGGATTACGCGCTCCACGATACCATCCACCGTTTTGTTTAGATCCACCAGGCTGCCTCTAATGGCATGCAAGTTGTCATCTGAAATGTTGTAGATCAGTACATTATAGGCAAAGTTGCCCTTATCGAGGAAAAGACCAAGTTTTTGATCGGATTCCATATTGGATGAGAAACGCATCTCTTGTCGATTGACTTCCAACAGGCGCGCGGCAAGGTCAGATTGGTTTGTGGTTGGCCGGTTTTGTTCATTCAGCCAGTTTCCGGGGGCCTTCCCAGCCAGTAACCCGGTCCGGGCAATCCTGGTCCAGGATGGCAGCAGGCTTAGGTAAGGTTTTTCAGGATCGACCATCTCAAAGTTTTCCAGCAGTCTTGGCCGGATGTGGCGCATCCAGGTGTCCCAGCGCATGCCATCAAAAACGATGACCCACAACCGTTTGGTCATGGTAGCCCGAAAACGTTTTTTCTTGACTGTATCCCATAGAACGTTGGTGGATAGGCGGGTATGGCCCACGTATCCATTCCAATTTGCAGAAATCGAACCCGCCAATACATGGTCACATTTATTCAAAAAGCCTTTGATCCATTTGCGTTGAGCGTTCAAATATTGGCGCAAATTCTCGCGCAAGCTTTCGGGCACGCGCATGATAAGCGTGGCAGCGCGGGCCTGGGCGTACTCAAGATCGTAAAGTTTATTGGAAGTGTACCACTCAAGCAAACGGGCAATTTCGGTATCATCCGGCAGGCTGATATCCCGGCATGAGTCAATAAAGGCAATTTCATCAAGGATGCCTGCCAACATCACGCAGGTTTCGCTGTAACGCGTTTTCGTAAGATTGGCAAGCAGGGCGGGGCGCAGCCACTGTGGGCTGAGCTGCTCAAATTGACCGATTTGCAGCGCGGTCTGAATGAATTTGAGCAACAAGGCCGAAAGAACCGCCGGGGTTTCAGCCTTCTGGATATTGGAGAGAATATTTTCCAGGCTGTCGTGTTCGAAAAGGCCCGCCAGGCGTTGAACATCATCTTCACTCAAGGATGCTTCGGCCTGTTCAATGATTTCATCCTTCCAGCTGGGGGCCTGATCCCAGGGTTCCATCAGG